>SYDM01000012.1 GCA_005801485.1 Rickettsiales bacterium | reverse complement strand
TGCACCAACATCAATACCAATTTGCATACTTAAGATATTTTAATAATTTTTTTTGTTTTTAAAGATTTCGCAGCTGCTACAGCTAATATTAAGGCTTGATGTCCATCATCGAAATTTGCTCTAGCTTTTTTATTTTTAGTAGTTAAATCAGCTAAATCGTGAAGCTGTAAGTAGTAAGCCTCTTTGTACCTTTCAATAAAAAAATTTAATAGTTTTGTTTTTGAATTAGTTCCACTTGTACTGCTGAATTCAACTTCATTATCTCTTTTGTTATTTGAAATTAGCATGCCTTTTGTTCCAAAAACTTCAACTCTTTGATCGTGTCCATACGTACAATGTCTTGCGTTGTTAATCGTACACAAAA
Organism: Rickettsiales bacterium; assembly: GCA_005801485.1. The sequence continues at coordinate 12,250 of SYDM01000012.1, read as the reverse complement.
CTCCTTTTTTTGATTTTAAAACAACAGTAGCTAATTCATGATCATTGACACTTTTAAATAATTTATAATATTCTGATAAATTAGTTGTTGTTGCAAAAACTTCTTGGATTGGATCATTTTTTAGATAAAATCTAATGAGATCAAAGTCATGAATGATCATATCTTTAAATATACCACCTGCTGTTTTTAAATAAGCATACGGTGGAGGCGCCGGGTCTCTACAAGTGATTATGATTTTTTGCAGTACACCAATTTTCTTTTGGTCAATAGATTTTTTCAAATAATAATGGCCAGGATCGTATCTTCTGTTGAAACCTATTTGAATTTTTGGGGAAAATTTTTTTATGTATTTCTTGCAGCTTACAATTTTATTTAAGTCTAAATCTAATGGTTTTTCGCAAAAAATAGTTTTTTTATGAATTGCCGATTCTCTAATAAATTTTATATGTGTTGCCGTAGATGATGCTATGAATATTACATCTATTTTCTTATCTTTTAATGCCAACTTATAGTCACTTATTGCTGTAGCATTGAATTTATTAGCTGATTTTTGAGCAAGTAGCTTATTTGTATCATAAATATATTTTAATTTAAATTTAGGGTGTTTGAACAAGTTTTCTCCATGCATCTGTCCAATTCTACCGAGTCCAAATAAAGCAACATTAATCATTAGAATTTAATCCATTTTTTTTTGTTAGATGAATCTATACACGTTTGAATAAACTTAGCTGTTAGAAGTCCTTGATAAGCAGTTGGATAATAATAAATTTTCGTTTTATTTTTTGATATAATTCTATCAGCAACCTCGTTGTAAATATTTGCAAATGCATCAATATATCCTTCTGGATGACCTGGTTTTACTCTCGCAAAATCATTTGAAAAATCTGCTTCGTGAAATCCTTTTTCTAATATTTTTGTTGCTCCTTTAGCTGGATTTAATTTTAAATAATTTGGATCATTTTGTACCCATTCTAAACTTCCTTTTGAACCAAATATTCTAATTCTTAAACCATAGACTCCACCTCTAGCAGATATGCAGGTCCAGAAAATTCCCTTAGCTCCATTTTCATAATTTAAAAAAACTTGAGCGTTACTATCTAAGTTAATTTTTTTACTATATTTTTTAATATCTGCAAATAATGAGCTACCTTTTAATCCACTTATATAATTAGCTAAATGATATGCGTGGGTACCGATTTCATTTAAAACAGCTGACGAACCAACAATCTTTTTATCAATTTTCCATTTAAATATTTTTTTGGCATTTTTTAACGTAACAACAACTCCTTTTGACCAGTCTTGAACATATTCAACGTTAATAATTTCTATATTTCCTATTTTATTATCAGCGACTAATTTTTTTGCCATTCTAACCATTGGGTATGATGAGTAATTATGTGTCAATCCATAAACAATTTTTTTATTTTTAATAATAGTCGTGTATAATTTTTTAGCTTGATCGTAAGTTGCCGCAAAAGGCTTGTCTGAAATGACATGAAAATTTTTTTTAATAAAATACTCAGCTATAATTTGATGGCTACCAGGAGGTGTCATTATAGCAACTACATCTATGCCGTCTTTTCTCTTTTTTTCAGTATCTGCCATTAATTTATAATTTGAATAACATCTGTCTTTATGAATATTTAATGTAGCTCCAAAAGTGCTGCTCAATTTTGGATCTCGTGAAAAAGACCCAGCACAAATTATATATTTTCCATCAATTCTTGATGCAATTCTATGAACGTTTCCAATCCATGATTTTGGACCACCACCCACTATGCCAAGTTTTAAAATTTGCATTTGAAAATATTTTATTAAATAATATATATAAATTTAAAACAACTATAATTAAATTATTTATGAGTATTAAAATTGGCGTTTCACCTATTGCTTGGAGCAATGACGATTTTCCTGAACTAGGCGGCGAAACTTCCCTTGAACAATGTTTAAAAGAAGCTAATCAAATTGGATTTTCTGGCATAGAAGCTGGAGGCAAGTTTCCAAAAAGATCAAAAGAATTACTTCCAAAACTAGAAAAAGAAAATCTTAAATTATGCTCCGGTTGGTACGGAGCTAATTTATTAAATAATACTGTTAAAGAAGAAATATCTTTGATGCAAGTCCAACTGGATTTGTTTAAAGACTGTAAAGCACCTTGTATGGTTTTTGCAGAAGTTTCAGGTTCTGTTCAAGGTCAAGCCAAAACACCTCTTTCTAAAAGACCCATTTTAAATAAAGATGAATGGAAAAATTTTTATATTAAAATTAATGAGATCAGCAAATATATGGAAGATAACGGCGTACCTCTTGTTTACCATCATCATATGGGTACTGTGATTCAATCTCAAGAGGATACCGAAAGGCTTATTGATAATACAAAAAATTCAGTAAAATTACTTATTGATACTGGCCACATGATGTTTGCAGGAGGTGATTTTGTAAAAGTTGCAAAAGATTATTCTTCAAGACTTTTCCATGTGCATTGTAAAGATATAAGAAAAAATGTTTTAGAGAATGCTCTTAAAAAAGATTTAAGTTTTATTGATGCTTTTTTTGCAGGTGCATTTACTGTTCCTGGAGACGGATGTATTGATTACAAAGTTTTTTTAAAACTATTAAAAGTTATTAATTACAATGGATGGTTAGTTGTTGAAGCAGAACAAAATCCAAAAAAAGCCAATCCTTTTGAATATGGAAAAATTGGTTTCAATCATCTCAAAAAAATTGCTCTTGATTGTGGATTTGAAATCACTAGATAAAAATTAATAATTATTAACTTTTCTAAATGTTGGCATTGAATTAGCAGCACCTAAGCTTGTTGTGGAAATTCCAGCAACTTTATTTGCAAAATTTAAAGCTTTTTTATTATCGTAGTCATTGGCGATAGCAAATGCAAAAGCACCATTAAATGCATCGCCGGCTCCTGTTGTGTCAACTACCTTTTTTTTTAATTTAAATGCATCAATAAAATAATTTTCTTTTGAATTAGCAAAATATACTCCTTTAGCTCCTAAAGTAATGACAATATTTTTAATTCCTTTTTTTAATAAATCATTTGCAGCTTTTTTTATGTCAGTTTGTGTTTCTATATTTTTTTTTAAATAAAAACCTGCTTCTTTTTCATTTGGAGTAAAGAAATCTATTTTTTTTAAATCTTTTTCATTAATTTTTGCAGCTGGAGCAGGATTAACTAGAGTTATACACCCCAAATTTTTAGCTTTACCTAAAGCATAGCTCATAACTTTTTGTGGTGCTTCTAACTGTGTTAAAAATACTTTTGAAGCTTTTATTGCATTTAAATTTTTATCGATATCTTTATTATTTAAATGACCTGCTGCACCTGGAATAACATTAATAATATTATCACCAGTATTTTCGTCTATCATTATTCCCGCCACACCAGTACTCAAATTTGGGTCTTGAATAATTGTATCAATTTTCATACCACATTTTTTATATAAGCTAATGGCCATATCAGCGTAAGAATCTTTTCCTAATTTAGTTATAAATTTTACATTTGCACCTAATCTTGCTGCAGCAATAGCTTGATTAGATCCTTTACCGCCAGGTCCAACTATATATTTATTGCCTAAAATTGTTTGTCCTCTTAAAGGTATTGTTCGACCAAAAAAACATAAATCAGCTACAAAAACTCCAAAGATACAAATTGAACCCATTTAAGTTAAAGTACCCAAACACTGCCGTCAGGCTTAATCACGCCTTTCGTCATTATAAAACATCCAAAAGGTCTTGCGTCCGTAGTAGTCACTATTACGAATGCTTTCTTGGCCTCTTCATAAAAAGATTGTCTTTCTATCGAACCAACTTGCCAATTTGAGCCAGAAGTCTCTTTTACGATTTTTATAAATTCTTTATGTGTGTCGTTTAATTCATTTGGTTTAGCATCTATTTGCATTCTAACAACTGCAGGTTTACCTTGGGAAACAACAAAGCTATCTAATGGAAAAACTGATAAAATAGCTTTTGCTGCATCTGCTATATTAACCCCATCTAATCTGACTACGTTTTTATTTATAGAATGTGAAGGAAAATTAGCGTCAGCTAAAACCAATTTGTCTCCATGTCCCATCGATCTTAAAGCAAACAGTAGCGCGGGACTAAGAATTGGATCAATTTTTATTAACATAAAAAATATTATAATACATAAAAAAAAAGGGTGAAATATAAATTCCACCCTTTTAATTAATTAAATTAGTTAAATACTATTTGCTAAATTCAGTAGCGTTCTTTTTAGTAACTAATTGAGTTCCAGTATCAATATTTGCTTCGATTTTTTTACCATTAGCTAAATCTAAAGCATATCTAACACCGTAAGCACCCATATTATATGAGAACTGAGCTATCGTAGCAGTCATACCATCAGCTAAAATACTTTTTGCAGCATCTGGTGTAGCATCAAAACCAACTACAACGACACCTTTTAGACCCGCATCTTTAATAGCTTGTACCGCACCTAATCCCATGTTGTCATTAGAAGCAAAGATAGCTTTAATGTCTTTATTTTTAGCTATAATACTTTCAGTAACTCCTCTAGCTTTTGCAGTATCCCACTCAGCTGTTTGAGTTGCTACAATAGTAAGACCACAATCTTTAAGACCTTTTACTGCACCATCTCTTCTTAATAACGCAGTTGATTGAGATTCAATACCAGTTAAAACGGCAACTTTAGATCCTTTTGGAGTATTTTCACAAATAAATTTAGCTGCTAATCCTGCGCCATTCATATTGTTTGTTCCAATAAAAGATACGCCTGGATTACTTCCGTTTGTATCAACAAACACAACTGGAATTTTTTTAGCTAAAGCTTTATCAACTACTGGAGCTAAAGCTTTAGGATCACCAGGAGCAAGAGCTATAGCGTCAACACCTTTAGCAATTTGGTCCTCTAATTGATTTACTTGAGCTTGAACGTCACCTTCTTGTGGTGGAGCAATAATTATTAATTCAACACCTAATTTTTTAGCTTCTTCTTTAGCACCTTTTTCAACAGAAGCCCAAAAAGGGTTTCCTGATCCAGGTCCTTTGATGCTAAGTAATATTTTTTTACCAGCAGCAAATGAAGAAGTAGAAATTGATAGTATTAAAAACAAAGATGCGATTAATACACTTATTTTTCTTAATATATTCATAGATTCCTTATTTTATTATTATTGTTTTTTTTGAAATTAATATTATTTTCTATATGATTTCAATGATTGAATCTAAAATACAACTCAAAGATGTATTTATTTTCTTGTACCAAAGTCTCTTCTTAAAACGTCTATATAAACAGCAATAACTATTATCGTTCCAATTAATACTTGTTGCCAGAACGAACTAACATCCATTAGGTTTAATCCATTTGTTAAAATTCCCATTATCAATACGCCTACAAACACCCCAAGAACAGTACCTCTTCCACCGAAGAAACTTGCTCCACCAATAATACAAGCTGCTATGGCATCTAATTCTGATTGTAAACCTGCGTTAGGATATCCCGAGTCAGCTCTGCCCGCTAAAATTAAAGCTGCTATTCCAGATAAGAAGCCACAAAGGGAATAAACAATAACTAAAATTTTATTTACATTAATTCCGGATGCTCTAGCTGCATTAGGATTTCCACCAATTGCATATATCCATTTGCCCATTCTAGAATGATTTAAAAATACCCAAAAAATAAAATAAACAATTACAATTAAAACTAAACTTACTGGTAAGTATTCATTTTCCTCGAAACCAAGCCAAGTAAGATCAATTCTACCATGACCAATATATCTTACTTCAGGATTAAATCCGCTGATAGGACTTCCTCCAGAGATTAGATTACCAGCACCCCTAAAAATATATAAAGTTCCTAGTGTCATAATAAACGGATGAGGCATTCTAAGAAGAGTGATACCTAGTCCATTAAACATTCCACAAAGGAATCCAATAACCAACGGAACTAAAACAACAACGTACCAAGGCATACCTGCTCTAGAAATAACGGCTAAAATCATTAATGAAAGCATCATTATCGATCCCACAGAAAGATCAATTCCAGCAGTAACAATAACCATAAACACACCTAAGGCCAGCATTGACTTCCAGGAGATTTGTTTAAAAACGTTAGTAATATTTTCCCAAGAAAGAAAAACTTCTGGTTGTAATAAGTGGAGAACAATTATCATTATTAAGAGCAAAAATAAAATACCGAATTTTTCTAAATATGGAATTATTTTTAAAAAAAAACTTTGTTTTATTTTTTCGTTTTCCATTTTATTTTTTTCCCATTATCCAACCAATTACCTCATCACGTGAAGTTTTAGAAAGTTGTGATTCAGCAAAATTCGTTCCTTGAAATAAGGCCATAACACGGTCTGAAACTGCAAAAATATCGTCCATTCTATGACTAATAATAATAATGCTAACACCAATTTTTTTTAAATTATTTATTAAATCTAAAACTTTTCCAACTTCTTTGACCGCTAATGCTGCTGTTGGCTCATCCATAATAACAATATTGGAATTAAAAGCTGTGGCCCTAGCTATTGCTATAGCTTGTCTTTGACCTCCAGAAAGTTCTTCGACTTTTTGATCAACACTATTAACATGAATTTTTAATTTATCTAAATGTTGTTCTGTTAGATTTTTGATCTTTTTAAAATCAAGTAATTGCAAAAATCCAAAATTTTTAGTTGGTTCACGTCCTAAAAAAATATTTTCTCCTATAGGAAGGTTTCCCGCTAAGGCAAGATCTTGATAAACCATTTCTAATCCTAAATTTTGAGAGTCTCTAGGACTATATAGAACTTCTTCTTTTCCATTAAAAAATAAAGAACCTTTGCTCGGCTTATATAGTCCAGATAAAACTTTCATTAATGTGGATTTACCTGCACCGTTATCACCAACAACGCCTAAACATTCACCTTTTTTTACTGTCAAATTAACATTTTCAAGAGCAGTAATCGTGCCAAAATACTTACTAATTTGTTTAGCTTCCAAGATTATATTTGAAGAAGATGACATTTTTGAACAAACTAAAAAAAAAAAATACCAAAAGCAAGATTTAAATTAAATTTTTACAACCATAGATATATTCAATTTATTTTCAAAAAAATCTATTATATTTTGTGTTGTTTCTTTTGCCATTCTAATTTTACATTCGTTTGTTAGGCCCGCAGTATGAGGAGATAAAATAACTTTTTTATTTTTTAATAATGGGTTATCCAAATTAATTGGTTCATTTACGAAAACATCTAAACCAGCTGCTAAAATAATGTTTTCATTAAGTGCTTTATTTAGATCTTGCTCATTAACAATACCACCTCTAGCAGTATTAAGAATTACAGCAGTATTCTTCATCGTTCGCATTCTTTTAAAATTAATTAAATCTTTAGTGTCATTATTAAGTGGCATGTGCATGGATAAAAAGTCTGCTGTTTTAAGTCCGTCATCAAGATTGTCAATTTTTTTTCCACCTAAACTATTTATTTGTTTAGCATCAACAAAGGGATCATAAATTTTGACATTCATATCAAAACTAAGACATTTTTTTATAAGATTTCTACCTATCCTGCCAAAGCCCGCAATAAGAATTTCTTTGTTATTTAATTCAAATGTTTCAAACTTATTTATATTATTTTTAAAATTTCCAAGTCTAACTTCATTATCAAGATTTAAATAATTTCTTGAGATTGTTAACATCAGATAAAAAACATGTTCGGCAATAGCTGTTGCATTTGCGGTGGCAGTAATCAAAAGAATGATATTTTTTTTTTTTAAAAAATTAACATCAACATTATCATAACCAACACCGTGCCTAGAAATAACTTTTAGTCTAGAAGCTTTTGAAAGAATATTATTTGATAATTTTGCTGTTCTTAAAGATATTCCATCATATAAATGAATTTTTTTTAAAAGATTATCTTCTGAAACATCATCTATTATTTCGTAAACAAAATTTTTATTATTTTCCAAGAGCTTAATGCCATCTTCATGAATATTTTGAATAATTCCAATTTTATACATGTAATTAAAATAGGTTGGCGGTCCCAAGGGGAATCGAACCCCTCTTTCGAGGATGAAAACCACGTGTCCTAACCGATAGACGATGGGACCTATTTTTTCGACTATTTAATAACAGATATATCATCAATAATAAACTCTACATTTTTTTGACTTCTCCATTCGTTTAGACTCAATTTACCGACGATGTTAAAGAATTTTATATTTTTTTTTAATAAATATGGGCTTAAATCTGTTTCAACTGAATTAAAGGATATAGTTTTTATAGTTGATGAGTCTGATCCTAATAATACAGACTTAATATGTTTTTCACCTACAATTTTTGAGTTCAATACTTTTAAATCCTTTATTAAAAATTTAGGTTCTGCATTTCCAGATCCAAAAGGAGCGAGCAGATTTACTTTCTCAAAAAAATCTATATTCACTGCAGATGGAGCAATTTCTGCATCGAAATAATATTTTTTTTGATCGTCTAAATTTATATTTATTGATCTAAATTTTTTTAAAACAAATTCTTTAAATTCTTCGATTTTTTCGACACTTATAGTAAATCCAGCTGCCATTTTATGACCCCCACCCTTAATTAACAACCCAGTTTGAACAGCACCGATAATAGTTGAACCCATATCAAAACCATAAATAGATCTTGCTGATCCTTTACCAAGATCAGAGGTAGTGGAAATAATAATTGTTGGTTTATTATATTTCTCTTTTACTCTTGCTGCTATAATACCAATAATTCCTTCATGCCAATTCTCTCCATGTAAAATGATTACCGGATCTGAGATATTTTTATAATTTGTATTTAATATTTTGTTTAATAATTCAGATTCAAGAATTTGCCTTTCTTTATTGTAATTATTTAACTCAGTTGCAATTTTAAATGTTTCTTGAGCATTATTATTTAATAACAAATTTGCACCATGAGATGATTTACCAACTCTTCCTCCAGCATTAATTCGTGGGCCAAGAATATAGCCTAAATGATACGCTGTAATATCATTTTCAATATTATTTAATTCGATTAATGTTTTTAAACCTAAATTTTTTTTTCTTTTTAAAACTTTAAGACCCTGTCGAACAATAGCTCGATTTAGTCCGATTAATGGAACAACATCACAAACAGTCCCTAAGGAAACTAAATCAAGTATATTTATTAGATCAAGCTCAACAATATTATTTGACTTAAACCAATCTTGTTCTCTTAATCTTTTGTTTAATGCAATTAAAAATAAAAAACATACTCCAGCAGCGCAAAGATAGTTAAGTTCAGATCTATCATCAAATCTGCAAGGATTAATAATGGAGTGAGCGTTAGGTAAGTTTATTTCTGACTGATGATGGTCAAGAATAATAACATCGATATTTTTATTTTTTGCAAAATTCATTGGTTCAAAAGATAATGTACCGCAATCTACAGTGAAAATTAAATTAACACCTTTGTTTATTAGTTCTAAAAAAGCTTTCTGATTTGGACCGAAACCTTCTGTTTTTCTATCGGGTATATAAATTTCAAAATTAATATTTAAGTTTCTGAAGTATTGTCCTAAAATCGCAGCAGATGTTGCTCCATCAACATCATAATCACCAAATATACCTATTTTTTCTTTATTTGTGATAGCAACTACAGCTCTATCAATAGCTTTATCCATGTCTTTTAAAATAAATGGATTAGGTAGAATATTCTTGATAGAGGAATCAAGAAAAAACTTAACCTCTTCTTTTTTGATTTTTCTAATTGAAAGAAGTTTTGCAACAATTTCATCTATAAAATAATTTGTTTTAAAAAATTCAATTTCATCAATATTAAATTGTTTTGAAATCCAGTCTTTTCCTCTCACAGAAACTAATTTCATTTACTGTAAGTATTTGTAATCTTTTTTTTTATATTTTGACTTTTGTGAAGGACAAAAGTATTTACTTTAAAAGTAGTATTTGAAAGAACTATGCCTTTAGCAAGATCGCTATCTGTAACACCAGTTGCACAAAAAATCAGGTCTCCTTTGACCATATCTTCCATATTATATTTTTTTTTATAATCGTTAATTCCTAATCTTTTTGCTTTAAGAGCTTTATTTTTATCTAAAATTAATCGACCTTGTATTTGACCGCCGTAACACGATAATGCCGCTGCAGTAATGACTCCCTCTGGACCTCCGCCTGTTCCTAGATAAATATCATTTTTAGGAGAGTCTCCAACAACTGATAGTGCCCCTGCTATATCTCCATCTGTTATAAAGTTTATTTTCACATTTAATCTCTTTAATGTTTCGATAATTTCTTTATGTCTTGGCCTGTTTAATACGCAAGCACTTAATTCAGACGTTTGTTTCTTCTTAGCTTCTGCTAATAAATGAATATTGGTTTTTATAGAATTATCTAAATCTAATAAATTAGACGGTAAATTAGATCCAATCACAATTTTTTCCATATAAGTATCAGGTGCTGATAATAAATTTCCTTTTTCTGCAGCAACTAATACTGAAAAAGCACCTGGTAAATTCTTAGCTGTAAAATTAGTTCCCTCAAGTGGATCTATTGCTATATCAATTTCTTGGCCTTTTTTTGTGCCAATTTTTTCTCCAATGTAAAGCATCGGAGCTTCATCCATTTCACCCTCACCTATTACAACATTGCCAATCATATCTATTTTATTCAATTGATCTCTCATTTTATCAACCGCACCTTGATCAGCAGCATTTTTATCTTCTTTGCCAATAAAAGCAGAAGCCCCGTATGCAGCAAATTCTGTGACTTTGATAAATTGATCCAAATAGCTTTTATCTAAGCTCATTAGATATCTTCAATTCTGATAAATTTAGAATCGTTAACGATATAATTTTTATTGTTTAAAATAGACATAACTTTGGATAAAGATGAACTTTTAGCATGATGCGTTATAATAACGATTGATGCATTTTTTTTATTTTCAGTTGGATTTTGAATTAGTCTTTTAATAGAAACTTTATTTTTTGCCATTACTTTTGTAATATCAGATAATATTCCATGTTTATCTTTGACATCTAAACGAAAATAAACGGAGAATTTTTTTTTAGCAATGTTTTCAAATAATGCCGATTTTCTTTTTTTATAAGAAATAACAAAAGGAAATTTAATATTTCCTCTAAGTATTGAGCATAAATCTGATATTAAAGAAGACGTTGTGGGACCTGCTCCTGCCCCTTCACCCTGCAATACACTTTGGCCAACCGGCTTAGATTCAACTATAACAGCATTTAAAACTCCATTGATGTTGGCGATATAAGAATTGCTTTTAATGAGTGCCGGATGAACCCTTTGTATAATTTTATTATTTATTAATTCTGCTATACCAAATAATTTAATCTTATAGCCTAATAGATTTGCATTATTAATATCTGTTTGGTCAATATTTTTAATTCCCTCAACAAATATAGATTTATTATCAATAAAAGAATTAAAAGAAAGAGCAGTTAAAATTTTAATTTTTGAAGCGACATCATCGCCATTTATATCTGATGAAGGATTACTTTCAGCATAACCTAGTTTTTGTGCTTTAATTAATGCATCTTTATAATTAAGTTTATCTTTATCCATGGAGGATAAAATATAATTGGATGTACCATTTAATATGCCGTAAATTTTAATAACATTATTAGCAATTAATCCCTCTTTGATAGAACGAATAATAGGTATACCTCCGCAAACAGCAGCTTCAAATTCAAAATTTACATTATTTTTTTCTGCAATTTCAGCTAATTTATCTCCATATTTAGCCACAAGAGCTTTGTTAGCGGTTATGACGTGTTTTTTATTTTTTAATGCTTCAAATACTAATTTTTTAGCTATTCCTTCTGCGCCACCAATTAATTCAACTATAATATCAACATTTTTCATTTTTGTAGCTGAAATACAATTTTTTAACCATAATTTTTTTGAAATTATACAATTTCTTTTTTTTTCAAAAGATTTTGTAGATACATAAAGTATATTTAAAACGGTGTTGGTTTTATTGGCTAAAATATTTTTATTTTTTTTTAAATAATTATAAAAGTAGGACCCAATATTACCTAGGCCGACAATAACAATGTTCATTTTCTTTATCATTTAAAATTAATTTGAAGTAATTTTTGGAAATGGTTTATCTTTTCCGCTTTTAATCAACATTTCTGCAATCGTATTAATATTACAATCTTTTATTTCATCACATTTATTTTTTATATTTTCATATTTAACAGAATCAATTGTACTTTTTTTATCAACG
>SYDM01000101.1 GCA_005801485.1 Rickettsiales bacterium | reverse complement strand
TACTTATTCCGGAATTCCAATTGCAGTAGCTGCAGCTTTAGCGGTGCAAGATATTTTTGAAAAAGAAGATATTTTTAATCGAGTGAAAGAGATGTCTCCTTATTTTCAAGACTCTTTACACTCTTTAAAAGACCTTGATTGTATTGAGAGCATAAGAGACTACGGCATGATGGGTGGAATTGATATTCGTAAAAAAGAAAAACCTGGTAAAGCTGGTTTTCAGGTTTATAAAGCTTGTTATGCTAATGGGGTCAATTTTAAAGCTACAGCGGATGCTTTAATCTTAGCTCCCCCTTTTATCTGCGAAAAGAAGCATATTGATGAGATCTTTGATAAATTAAGAAAAGGTATCATTCAGTATATGAAGCATTAAAATCATATTTTGTGATTTAATTATTTTGAAATTTTAAAACTTAACGCTTGAATATAAATAAAATAAAATTTGGAATAAATTTCAATACTTTTATTAATAAAATCTTTTGAAAAATTTTTTTCTAAAATTTCAGTGCTAATAATGTATTTATTTGTGTTTTGATCTTGTTTAATCATTTTTTGTTTAGCGATTTGATTAAGCTTTCTCATACAAGTTGATCTTGGAATGCCCGTAATATCAGCTATGGTTGTGGCGCTTATATTCATATTTTCAAAACGGAAAATCGTATTAGAATTGTTATAAAAATCCTCGATAGAGAAATTTTCTTTATTCTTAGAGGTTAATACAGATACAATTTCTATAATGATGTGAACAATCTCAAGATCTTTTATTTTTGATTTCCACATTTTCATCCATTCAAGTTGCAAATTTAAATAATGAAACCAATAAAAACAAAAATTTTTTTTAAATTCAGTTATAATTTCGTCGGTTGAAAAGTTAAGATTAATTTTATCGGTCACAAATTTTGTTAACTCTGCTAATTTTTGAATCTCTTGAACAATCAATATGTTATAACTTTTTTTATACTCTTCACTAGGCCACCAAGAAATATGATTATGTTTTCGAGCTAACACTTTTTGTTTCATCAGTTCTAAAAGTTTTCGTCTTGCAGTTTCTTTGGGTATGTTTGATTCTTTAGCAATAGCTAATATTGTGGAAGGAGTATTTTCAGCTTCGCTGTGGTTCTCCCAAAATTTTTCAAAGCTAAGATCGAAATTAAGATTGTAATCTTTTTTTCTTAAAATGGATTGGTGCGTTTTTTTTGCAAAAAATAAAACCAATTGTCCACTATCTAAGCAATGATATTTTTTATACAAACCTGATAGAAAAAAAGACTGAAAAGGTTTCCATAGATTTATATACCCGCCCCAATGTTCCAAAAGTTTTTTAGAAATTATTTCAGAGTTAACTGCCGAAGGTATTTGCATTAAATTTTATTTCTCCCTTAAGTGTTTAAAATGGGTAAATAAGGCTTAAATTCTCTTTAAGTCAATATCTTATTTTTATGTTATTATTTTAATATTAAAAATCATTCATAAATAGCTTTGAAAAAATATAAAAATATAATCACTCAAATAGAAAACCATTTAGGTAATCTCACACTTAATCGTCAAAACGCAAATAACGCTTTAGATCTTGAAACTTCAAAAGAAATATATGAAGGTTTTAAAGAACTTGAATTAGATTCATCTGTTAGCGTTATTTTAATTCAGGGCAATCAGAAATTTTTTTCACCTGGAGCTGATATTAAAGAACTCAGTCAATTAGACTCTAATTCGGCTGAAACCAAAGGTCTTTTTAATTTTTTTGATAAAATAAAAGAAATTAAAATTCCTATTATTGCAGCTGTTGAGGGCTATGCTTTAGGAGGCGGAATGGAACTTGCTTTAATATGCGATATTATCATCGCATCAAAAGAAGCTAAATTTGGTCAACCGGAAGTTAATTTAGGTTTAATGTCGGGTATCGGTGGCACACAAAGACTAAAGCACTATCTTGGTAAACATAATGCTAATTATCTTTGTCTGTCAGGTGAAATGATTTCTGCCCAACGAGCTTATGAATTAGGACTTGTCAGTATTTTATTAGAGAAAAATAATTTTTCAGAAGAAGCTAGAAAGATAGCTCAAAAAATAGCAGAAAAACCTAAATCAAGTTTAATCGAAATTAAGAAATTAATCTCTCACCATGAATTACTCGAACAAGGCTTAGCAGCAGAACGAAAATCTTTTTATAATTTACTTGACCATAAAAATGCAAAAATGGGTATCAAGGCTTTTTTAAATAAAAAATAAAGTAGAAAAAATGATTATTTTTTTTTACTAAGTTCAAATTTAATAAATAAAACACCAAAAATAATAATAGCCGCAATACCAAATAAACGACTTAGTTCAATTGAAATACCAAAAATAATAAAGCTTACAATCGAAGACCAAATTAATTGTGAATATTGAAAATTGGCTACAAACGACAAATTAGAAAGTTGAATTGCGTAAACTAAAACTAAATGAGCTATGAAGCCAAATGTGCCAAGTATAATCAATTGAAACCAAATTAGATTAGAATTTAAAGGTACCCAGTTTATATAAGTATAAAGTGAAAAGACTGCAGATCCAACTATGCCACTATAAAAAACTGCAACAAAAGGTTCTTTGTTAGCTGAAATTATTTTAGTTAAATATTGATAAAAAGCCCAAAAAACTGGAATCAAGAGAGGAATAATTAATTGGGGTGTAAAAATTTTCATGCTAGGTCCAAGAGCAAAGGCAATTGAAACAAAACTTAAGACCATCAAAATCCAACCAATAGCACTTAAATTATCTTTTAAAAAAATAGCAGACAATAAAGCTAAGATTAATGGTGCTGAAAAAAAAAGAATATAAATATCTACAAGATTAAAAAACTTTAATGAAATAAACATAAGCGTAGTACCCAAAACAAGTAAAGAAGACCTAATAATTTGAAGTTTGAAATTTCTTTTTAAATCCATTTTGGGTCTAAAAATTAAAAAATAAATAAGCATCGAGAGAAAATGAAAAAAATATCTTGCCCATATAAGCTG
>SYDM01000100.1 GCA_005801485.1 Rickettsiales bacterium | reverse complement strand
GGAATCAGCGTAAGTGTAATTATAGTTGAAAAAGTAAGACCCAAGGTCATCATCCAACCAAAATCAATAATTGGTTTAATTCCACTAAATATTAATGATAAAAAAGCGCATATTGTAGTTAAGACAGTATAAAGAATTGGCATAAACATTTTAGTACTCGCTTCATAAACAGCATCTTTAATATCTATGCCTTCAAATTCTTTTTTTATTTGCAAAAACCTGACTGTGATATGAATATTCATCGCCATATTGAGAATTAGCATAATTGCAATAAAGTTTGAGGAGATAACGGTAACTTTCCATCCTAATAAACCCACCATACCTATCATGGCCCCAACAGAAAACGCACAACCAAGTAAAGGAATAACTACCCATTTAATTTTTTTAAAAATTAGCCATAAGGTAATTACAATAAATATGA
This sequence comes from Rickettsiales bacterium, assembly GCA_005801485.1. The sequence continues at coordinate 3,192 of SYDM01000100.1, read as the reverse complement.
AAACCCCAATACCAAAAACCACAATGTCATTTTGAACAAATGACATCATATCGTCGGTGATCATGGGTAAACCACCTAAAAAAACCTCAGCATTTACATTAAATTTTTTTATAACTTCTCTAATTTCATTTATATTTTGATGGTTTTTTTGATTATAAATGCTTTTATAAGAATCATATTCACTATTAAAAATAGCTCGCTCTTTTTTTTGAAATTTATCTAGATTGTCTTCTAAACCTAGATTAAAATAATTATTTTTAATTTTAATAAATTCGTTTAATTTTTTATCTTGTTTGAGATAAACAACTATTCCCGAAGTCTTGCCATCAGTACTAATAACGTAGTCTTTATAAATAGGACTATTAATTATTTCATTAAATCCTCTTTTTTTATCTATTTCAGGATAGGATAAAGTTTTGTAGTTTTTTAATCTTTCCATCAAAGGTGCATTGCTATTTTTTAAAAGCGGAACATCAATTATAGTTATGACACTATCTACCCATTCTAATTTTTCTATTTTTGATTTAAAAAATTGAAGATTAATTATTGTCTCTTCGTCTGTAAAACTTGCTATCGGTGTATATGTTAAGACTAAATAGTCCTTTGATCCGTATCTTTCGTTAACTTCTCTTAAATATTTTAAGTCTTTATCGCTCTCAAGAAGCAAAGAGTCCGAGGATGCATCTAATTTAAAATCTTTAGAAAAATAAAGAAAATACGCAAGTACTAAGCAAATGATGGTAATAGAAATTTTTGCATAATCAGTAATTATTGCTTTATAAACTTTTCCAAACATAGATAAACTTAGATATATCTAAAATTTTAGATAACTAAAGAATTAATTTTTATTTAAATCTTTGAATTTTGTAAACATTCCCTCAAACTCTACAAAAACTGTACCCGTAGATCCGTGTCTATGTTTACCAATGATAAGACTTGCTAGACCGTGAATATCGCTCATTTTGGATTGCCATTCGGCGTGCTCAATAGAACCTTGTTTTGGTTCTTTTTTTTCTAAATAATATTGTTCTCTATAAACGAATATTACAACATCCGCATCCTGTTCAATTGATCCAGATTCCCTAAGGTCTGATAATTGAGGAATCTTATCATCTCTCTGTTCTACCGCTCTTGATAATTGTGACAGGGCTACTACAGGGATATTTAATTCTTTAGCAAGTGCTTTTAGTCCCTGAGTTATTTCTGAAATTTCTTGAACTCTACCATCCATTCTATTTGTGTTCTTTCTCATTAACTGAATATAATCAACAACAATTAATTTTAATCCAAATAATCTTTTAATTCGTCTTGCTCTATTACTTAAAGTTGAAATAGCTATAGCAGGCGTTTCGTCAATATATAATGGTAAGTCATAAATATTTCTCGATGTTTCAATGTATCGATTTAAAGTTTCTTCAGTCGCTTTACCTCTTCTAATTTCACTTGCTGAAATTCTTGCTTGTTCAGATAAAATTCGAGTTGATAATTGTTCTGATGACATCTCTAAAGAAAAAAAGGCAACAGAACCTTTTTCATTATTTTCCTGCATATTTTTTGCTGCGTAATAAGCAATATTAGTTGCAAGAGAAGTTTTACCCATAGAAGGCCTTCCAGCTATAATTATTAGATCAGATTTATGTAAACCTCCTAGTTTGTCATCTAAATCTGTTAATCCAGTTGGAACGCCGACAATACCTTGTTCACTTTTCATAGCCAAGGTAGCCATTTCGATAGTTTGATCTAATGCTTGATTAAATTTTAAAAAAGTTTGTGAAAAATTTCCTCTTTCAGCTAAATCAAATAAGGACTTTTCAGCATTCTCAATTATATTTTCACCAGTCTTTTCGCTTTTATCATCTTTAGCCTGATCATAAATTCCATCAGAAATAAATATTAATTCTCTTTTAACATACATTTCATGAATAATTTTTGCATAATCGATTGCTTGTTTTATGGAAGAAGAAAATCTAGTTAATTTTACCAAATAATCAACTCCTCCAACCTCACTTAAACCTGAGTCATTTTCAAAATAGTTCTTCAAGGTAATAGGGTTTGCTATCATCCCTTTGGTATTTAAGTTTTCTATAACCTCATAAATTTTTCTATGAATAGGATCAAAAAATTTACCAGCATTTACAATGTTTGATATCTCATCAATAATATCGTTATTAACTAAAATGGATCCAATAATCGACTGTTCAGCTTCTATATTTGAGGGCAATTTTACCTCTTCTGTTGAGGTAAGTGTTAATTTTGTTTTTTCCATTAATTGAATAATAATAGATGAATAATAAATAAAAAATTAAAAGTTACACACTTTTTTTTCTACCTGTGGAAAAATAGGATTTAAATTGAGTCTATTTTATTAATACTTAAGTTAACATTCACTGAAACTTCAGCATGAAGATTTATATTTATTTTGTATTTACCAATTTGTGTAATTTCTTGTCTTAAGTCAATTTGAGAAGGACTAATTTCAATATCTAAAATTTTTTTAAATGCACTAGAAACTTCCTTAGGTTTTATTGAACCGTAAAGTTCTCCATTCTCTTTAGATTCCTTATTAAATTTTAAAGTTTTATTTGAAATTTTTGCTGCAATTAATTCGAATTGATTCTTAGCTTCTTCATTTTTTTTATTTAATTCAACTTTTTTTTTATTTACATATTCAACATTTTCTTTACTTGCTCTTAAAGCCTTGCCTTGTCTTAATAAATAATTTCTGGCAAAACCATTTTTTACTTCGACTTGGTCTCCAATTTTTCCAAGTTTCATAATATTTTCTAAAAGTATAACTTGCATAATTAAATTAATCCTAAAATTTTGGCTTTTTTAATTTCACTTGTTAATTTTCTTTGTTTATTTTGAGAAACAGATGTAATTCTTGAAGGCATAATTTTATCAGTATCAGATACGTATCTTTTTAACAATTTTACATTTTTATAGTCTATAACCGGAGCATCTTTTATTGATAGAGGACATTTTTTTGAAAATCTATAATCAGATTTTTGAAACAAGCTAAGCTTGTTTAAAGGATTTTGAGGTTTTTTATTAAATTTATTATTTTTTCTTTTCATTATTTTATTTTAAAATATTCTGTCTCGGTATCTAGTTTTTTATATTTAACTGTCAAATGTCTAAGCAGAGAATTATCAAAAATACTATTTTTTCTTATTTCCTCTAAGGTCTTAT
>SYDM01000099.1 GCA_005801485.1 Rickettsiales bacterium | reverse complement strand
TAATTTCTGCTGCAGATCTTACTGGGGCAGAAGCTATTCATCCAGGTTATGGTTTTTTATCGGAAAATGCAAAATTTGCAGAAATAACAAATAATCATGGAATAAAATTTATAGGTCCAAGTGCAGAATTAATTAGAAAAATGGGAGATAAAATAGAAGCTAAAAAGATTGCAAAACAATATGGTCTTTCAATTATTGAAGGATCTAAAGGTGGAGTTAAATCTGTTGAAGAAGCAAAGAAAATTTGCTTTAGAATTGGATACCCGATCTTAATTAAAGCTGCAGGAGGAGGTGGTGGAAAAGGTATGAAGATTGTTGAAAAAGAGTCAGAATTAGAAAATCTATTTTTAACAGCAAAATTAGAAGCTAAAAAATATTTTGGAAACGATGAACTGTATATTGAAAAATATTTTAAACATCCGCGACACATCGAAGTACAAATTCTAGCAGGAAAAAATAGAACTGTTCATTTACATGAAAGAGATTGTACTGTTCAAAGAAGACATCAAAAACTAATTGAAGAAACCCCTAGCCCCGTACTAAGCGTAGAATCAAGAAATGAATTACTGAAAAGTACGGTCAATATGGTTGAAAAACTTGGATATGAAGGTTCTGGAACTATCGAATATATTTACGAAGATGGAAAATTTTATTTTTTAGAAATGAATACAAGAATTCAAGTCGAACATCCGGTTACTGAGGTAGTAACAGGAATAGATATAGTTAAAGAGCAAATATGGATAGCCTATACTGGTAATACGGCGCTAGAACAAAGCGATATTGCTCCAAAAGGACATGCAATTGAGTGCAGAATAAATGCTGAAAACCCATTTAAGAACTTTGAACCAAGCCCAGGTATTATTTCGGTTTGTCATCAGCCCGGGGGGTTTAGAACAAGAGTTGATGGAGCTATATTTCAAGGTTGTAAAATAACTCCTTATTACGATAGTCTAATTGCTAAGCTTATCTGTCATGGCAGAAATAGAACAGAAGCTATTCAAAGGATGCAAAGATCTTTAAATGAATTTGTCTTAGAAGGAATTGAAACAACTATACCATTTCACAAAAAACTTATTTCTCACGAAAAATTTGTTAGTTCTAATTTTGATACCAATTGGCTAGCAAATGAAAAAATTATTTAAACATTTTCACAATTAACAAGCCATAAATCATAGACTGGATGATCTAGTGGATTTAAAGTAGTGCTTGTAGAAAAAGTCCAACCATTAAATACGAAAACTTTATTACTTAAATTATCTGTAAGATCTTTAACTTGAATATATGCTGCCTGACCCTGCTCTGGTTGAGACTCAATATTTCCACATTTTAAGACTTTTATCTCGAGTAAACCAAATTTTTTTGTTTCACCTAAAAATAAATTAATATTAGAAGTTTTAGCAGTTATTTTATCTAAAGCAACTATATTAACTCTAGTTGATTTATTTTCTGATTCTTTAATTTTTTTTTCTTTTAGTATTAAAGTTTCTTTATTTAAAATTTTTTGTTCTTCAGCATCTTCTTTATCAAAACTAGCTTCTAAATCTTCAAGATTTACTAAAGGGACAGTACTTATTTTTTCTTCGGCGTAAGAAAAAGTGATTAAATTATTTAAAAATAAAATAAAAAGTAAACTAATTTTTCCAAGTTTCATATTTTTTTTTTGAGTTATTTAATTTTGAAATCTGATTTGGTTTGTAAGCGTTTAGTGTGCCTGTTTGATTTTCTAAATGTTCTTTCTGCCATAGATATTTTTTTTTTTTGTTATTAGGTGTTTCATTAATTGTATGATGAATCCAAAGAAACCATTCAGATGTTATTTTTGATGCTTCAATATTGTCTTTATAAACAACCCATCTTTGATCATTTTCACTTTTATAATATTTGTTTCCATAAGAGTCTTCTCCAACAAATTTTCCGAAAAATAATGTTTTTAAAAACGTTCCTAAGGTTTGTTTGTGCCACCAGGTAAAAATTTGTTTTAGGTTCATTATAATAACATCTACACACTTTAAGAGTGTATATTAAGCCCTAGACACTTACTATATTTGTTATATATCTTCAAATGTTGATTCTTAAAATATTTAAATGAAAAAATTTATAGTTGAGACTTATTATACTTGTACGTTTAAAACAGTTCATACACTTGATGAACTAAATGAAGTTGAATTATCTAAAATTGACAGTCGAAATGATGGTGAGGTTGAAGTTATTGATGTAAGACTTAATAATAGAAAAACAAAGAAAATTGGAGACAAGTCTAAACCAGTTAATAAAAAAAATGAAGATTTTGCTGGTATAGACCAGATAGTTGGAAAAGAGGTTCTTCAAAAGAATTTTGCCCACACATCTGCAATTAAAGAAGAAAGTTTAAAAGTTAAAGGCCAAATAAGTTCAAGATTTAGAATGCCTGATCGAAGAAAAGGCTACATTCAAAAAGCTTCAATTGGTCAACAGAAAATTTATCTTCATACAGGTGAATATGAGGATGGCAAGATTGGTGAAATCTTTATTGATACAAATAAAGAAGGAGAGTTAGTCAAAGCATTAATGAATAACTTTGCTATCGCCATTTCTATAGGACTACAATACGGGGTACCTCTAGATGAATTTGTTGATGCTTTTGTAGATACAAAATTTGAGCCATCTGGAAAAATAGAAGGAAACGATAGAATATTAAGTGCTACTTCTATTTTAGATTATGTGTTTAGAGAACTCGCTATATCCTACCTTGGAAGAGAAGAGATGGCACATACTCCATCTATAGCAAGCACTAAGGAACTAAACAATGAGTCTAGTGATGATAAATTTTTAAAAATAGTAAAAAATATTACTTCCAAAGGATTTGTTCGAAGTAATTATGAAGATAAACTTATAGATCTAAGCGATATAAGAATTAATTTGAAAACTAAGAAGTAATCTTTTTATCTACTTTAATATTTAATTCTTTTAATTGTTTTTCTTCCAC
>SYDM01000098.1 GCA_005801485.1 Rickettsiales bacterium | reverse complement strand
TTTGATTTTAAAACTGATATTATTTTAGTGTAAAGATTTATTTCTTTAATTGGTATTTTAATATTCTGATAAATAATTTTTGGCTCTACTGTTGAGAGATAAACCTGAAATTTTTTAATATCAAATTTAATTTTTATTTCATCTAATGAAAGCTCAATATTAGGTTCTTTTTTTTTAATTTCACTGATAATTATGCTATTAAATTTAGATGTTTTAATTCCAAATACAGACAGATAAAAAATAGAACCAATAGCTAATACTATTATAATTAAAAAAAATCTAAAAATTATTTTTTTCATTATGATTTAAAAAAATGTCCTTCGATAAACTGATCTAGGTTACCGTTTAAAATATCTTCTGGGTCTGTACTTTCAACTTTAGATCTTAAATCTTTTACAAGTTGATAGGGTTGTAAAACATAAGAACGTATCTGATGTCCCCAGCCAATATCTGTTTTTGCACTTACGTTTTTTTGTTCTTGCTCTTCTCTTTTTTGTAATTCATGTTCATATAATCTTGCTTTCAACATTTTATAACATGTTTCTTTATTTTTATGTTGTGATCTTTGATTCTGACACTGAACAACAATCTTGGTTGGTAAATGAGTAATTCTAACCGCACTATCTGTAACGTTAACGTGCTGACCTCCGGCCCCACTTGATCTATAAGTGTCAATTCTTAAATCTTTTTCACCAATTTTAATATCAATTGCATCATCTATTGAAGGATAAACCCAAACACTAGCAAAGCTAGTGTGTCTTCTTGAACCGCTATCAAAAGGAGATATTCTTACCAATCTATGCACGCCTGACTCATTCTTCATTAGTCCATAAAGATATTCTCCACTTACTTTTATGGTTGAAGACTTAATTCCAGCTTCTTCGCCTTTATGTTCGCTAATAATTTCAGATGTAAATGATTTTTTATCGAACCATTTTAAATACATTTTCCTCAACATTTCAGCCCAATCTTGACTTTCGGTTCCCCCAGCACCAGCATGAATTTCTAAATATATATCTAGATAGTCATTTTCTCCTGATAAAAAACAGCTAATCTCAGTTTTTTTTATTTTTTTTTCTATTTCTTTAATCTTATTTAAACAATCAGAGATTGTTGCTTCATTAGATTCCTCTTTTGCTAAGTTATAAATATCTCTAAGGTTTTGAAGATCTTTTTTAGAATTATTAAACAAATCGAAAATAGTTTCAAAATGTTTTTTTTCTTTAACTGTTTTTTTTACTTTATTATTATCTTTCCAAAAATCTTCTTTTGCAATTATAGAATTTAAATCATCTAATTTTGATTTAATATTATTGGTTTCAAAGATACCCCCTAATATTAATCAATGCTTTTTCGGCTAAGTCTATTTGTGTCTCTATAAATTCCATTAATAAAACTGTCTAAATTTAATCAAACTATCATAATTTAATTTTTTATCTAAATTATTATTTCGCATTCTGTCAACATCCTTTGATTTAAACGCTTCGACAATTGCTTCCGCGTTGCTAAAATTTTCTTTTTTTCCAGTGTTATAATCAATTGCTGCAAAAAATATTTCTTCTGGAACAGAAAATGGCTTAAATTCATCCTTGTATAAAGCTTGCCTAACAAAATTTTTAAATATTGGTAATGCTGCTACAGCTCCAGTTTCGTTCTTACCTAGTGTTTTTGGATCGTCAAACCCAATATAGACTCCAACTATTAGTTTTGATGTTGCCCCTATAAACCAAGCATCATAATTATCATTAGTTGTTCCTGTCTTTCCAGCAAGAGGTACATTTAAATCCTTTAGGTTTTTACCTGTTCCTCTTTGAACGGCTCCTTCTAGCATTGATAAAATTTGGTAGGAAGTTTCTTTGGTTATAACCTGTTTGTAGTTATCTTTTAAGTATGGAGTTAAGTTTTCTGTTTCTAAAAATTTGTCACATCCGACACATTCTCTTTTATCGGAATTATAAATAGTTTTACCTCTTCTATCTTGAATTCTTTCAATAAAAATAGGATTAGTTTTTTTTCCACCATTAACAAATATAGTGTAAGCATTTGTAATTTGGAGCAAAGTTGTCTCAGCTGAACCTAATGATACTGATAATAGTTCTGGAATTTCATTATAAATATCTAATTCATTAGATAAATCTAATATTTTTTTTAATCCTAAATCTTGAGCTATTCTCACTGTCATTAAATTTCTAGAATATTCGATACCTTTTCTTAAAGTAGATGGGCCATAAAATTCTTTACCATAATTTTCTGGTTTCCAATTTTTTAAACCAACACCTTGTTCGGCCGTAAAAGGAGCATCAAGTATTATAGAATTTGGCAAAAAATTATTCTCTAATGCTGCGGCATAGACAAAAGGCTTGAAAGCAGAACCTGGCTGCCTTTTAGCTTGTGTTGCTCTATTAAATTCACTTGAGTTAAAACTAAATCCACCAGCTAAAGCTTTAATTTTTCCATTAAATGGATCTATAACTACAATAGCACCATTAACATTTGGATATTGTTTTAGCTCCCACTTTTGATTTGTATCTTTATTTATATAGATTACGTCATTTATTTTAAATGAATCGTAAATAGTTTTTCTAATCGCCCATTTCAAATTATTAATTGCAATGGTTCCTTGCTCTTCTTTGTTTAAAATTTTAAAAACTATTTCTGAATCTTTAACGTTTATAATTTCAGCTAAACTCCAATTTAAACTAGAGTCTAATTTTTTTTCATTTAAAATTTCCTGCCAATTATTTTTAGTTTTTGTATTTAAAATTGGACCTCTCCATCCATGTCTTCTGTCATAGGCCTCTATTCCTGAACGCAAAGCGCTCAATGCATAAAGCTGATAATTAACATCTAGGGCAGATTTAATAGATAATCCTTCAGCGTAAAGTTTATCAAATCCATACTTATCTTTAATTGTTTTTCTAATTTCCTCAGTGTAATAATTAGCTTCTTCGAGAAGTTCTATTTTTCTTTTTTTTAAATTAATTTCTTCTAACTTATATTTTTCTAATTCACTATTACTAATAAAATTATTTTCATTTAAATTTTGTAATACTAAGTTTCTTCTTAATTTTGCTTCTTCATAAGATTTAAATGGATTGTACTTATTTGGTGCTTTTGGTAGAGCAGCCAATAATGCTGCCTCTGAATAATTAAGTTCTTTAACAGATTTGTCGAAATATTCTAGGCTTGCCGCGGCCACTCCGTAAGTGCCGCTACCTAGATAAATTTGGTTTAAGTAAAGCTCTAAAATTTTTTCTTTGGTATATGCTTTTTCTATTCTAAAAGCTAAAATAGCTTCTTTTATTTTTCTTTTTAAAGAAACCTCATTCGTCAATAAGAAGTTTTTTGAAACTTGTTGTGTTATAGTTGATGCGCCTTGTAATCTTTTATCATTAACAATATTCTTAAAATTATTAATTACTGCTCTTAAGATACCTTGTGGGTCTATGCCGGAATGATCAAAAAAATTTTTATCTTCAGCTGAAATGAAGGCGTTTACTATGAGTTTAGGTATTGAATCATAAGGAATAAAAAGTCTTTTTTCGACAGCGTATTCTGCGATCAAATCCCCGTTATTTGCATATACTCTGCTTGAAACTGGCGGTTCATAAGTTTCTAATTTTTTATAATCAGGTAATCCTGAAGATAAATACAAAAAACCAGAAAAAAATATAAATAATATAAATAAAAAAGAAATAATTGCCGATTTTACAAAGATGTTAAAATGACTAAACATGATTCTTATCAGATAAAGCTTAAATTTTGGCTATCTTAAGGCGCATTTTTAGACTTCTATTGTTGATGAATAAACTCAAAAAGTTTTATATAAGATCATTATGGAAAATCTTAAACAAAAATTTTTAAATTTAATCATTAAAGGAATTCATTCGAAATGGAAAAAAATTTATATATCGATGCCTCGCATCCAGAAGAAACTAGAATTGTTCTCAGATCAGAAAATGGAATTGAAGCATACGAGTACGAAAACAAAAATAAACTAAATTTCAAAAGCAATATTTATTTAGGTACTGTAAGTAGAGTTGAGCCCTCCTTGCAGGCGGCTTTCATTAATTTTGGCAGAGTTAAACATGGATTTCTTGCATTTAATGACATTCAGTCAGATTATTATCAAATTCCAACTGAGGATAAGGAAAGACTTCAAGAAGTAGAAGAAAAAATAAGGGAAGATTTAAAAAATGAAAACTTAAATGATTTAAATAATGGAATTAACACAGATGATGAATCGGTAAATGGAAATAATAAGGATTTAGAAAATAGTGAAGAAAATCCTGCAATTGTCAAAGAGGAGAACTCTGAGTCAATAATTTATAAAAATGAAGATGATGCTCCAGCTGAAATAGAGAAAAAAAGTAATGTAAGAGAAAAATTAAGAAATTCATATGGTGTTAAAAGATATAGAATTCAGGAAGTTATAAAGCCAGGTCAAGTAATTTTAATTCAAGTAATTAAAGAGGAAAGAGGAAATAAAGGTTCTGCGTTAACTACTTTTATATCTTTAGCTGGAAAATATGTGGTCTTAATGCCTAATACAGCCAAAGGTGGTGGTATATCCAGAAAAATTTTTAATTCTGCTGATAGAACAAAAATAAGAAATATTCTAAATGAAATTGAGATACCTAAAAGTATAGGGGTTATTGTTAGAACTGCAGGAGCTAATAAAACTAAGAATGAAATTGAAAAAGATTTCAAAAATACTTTAAAAACATGGGATCAAATCCAAAGTAAAACTTTGGACTCTAATGCGCCATCATTAATTTATGAAGAAGGAGATATTATAAAAAGAGCTCTAAGAGATATATATGATAACGATACATTAAATATTTATGTAGATGGTAATGACTGCTATCAAAAAACTAAATCATTTATTAAAGAATTAATGCCAAAAAGTGCGAAATTTTTAAAAAAACATAAAAGTAAAATTCCATTATTTCATGAGGCTGGAATTGAAAAAGAACTTAATAATATTTTTGATCCAGTAGTTAAATTAAAATCTGGCGGTTATTTAGTAATTAACCCGACTGAGGCTTTAGTTGCTATAGATATTAACTCTGGACAATCAATTAAAGCCTCTAATGTTGAAAAAACTGCTTTGAATACTAATTTAGAAGCTGCAGAAGAAATAGCAAAACAAATTAAAATTAGAGATTTGTCTGGTTTAATTGTCATAGATTTTATCGATATGATGAATTTCTTTAACAAAAGATTAGTAGAAAAAAAAATAAGAGAAATTGTTAGGAACGATAGAGCAAGAATCCAGGTTGGTAAGATTAGTACTTTTGGATTGTTGGAAATGACCAGACAAAGACTTAGAGAAAGTTCAGTTAAATGGGAAACAAATTTATCTTTAGAATCTTTTGCTTTAAAAATAATAAAAAAATCAGAAATGCTATCATTTACAGATAAAGTAAAGAGTATAGACGTTCATGTTCCTGAAAAAGTTAAGATTTATATAAATAAAATTTTAAATAAGGAAATTAATTATTTTGAAAGTAAATT
>SYDM01000097.1 GCA_005801485.1 Rickettsiales bacterium | reverse complement strand
ATATTTAGTAGCAACTCTTAATTTACGAACATTCTTATCTTTAAATTCAAAAGAAATTTCCTCGAGATCAGCAATCGTTTGAACGTCTATCCAAGCATCGGGTACGGCAACTACGAGTTCTGCAAAACCAAAATTTAAACGAGAATTGATTTGAATATTTCTTTGTATACCGGGTAATGATTCTTTTAATAAATCATAACCTGAAATTCCAATATCAATAGAATTGTCTGATAGTCTTTCAATGATTTCTCTTGCATGAGAAAAAATAATTTCATTTTGCTCGAAATTTTTAATTTCACTTAGATAATATCTCTTTGAGTCTTTAATAAATAATTTATTTTTTCTTAAAATTTTTAAAGAATTTTCTTTAAGTCTACCTTTGCTTGGCAAACCTATTTTAATTACTTTGTTCATAATTTTAAAAGATTGTCGTAGTTTATTGCTCCTCCAATTGCAGGAATTTTCTTACTTGCACCTAGAATTTGTATCAAATTATCATATCTTCCTCCTGAAGCTAAATTAAGATTTTTTGATTTTTTTATAATTTCAAAAACAAAACCGGTATAATATTCTACGTTACGTCCTATATTAGATGAAAAAATAACATCATTATTTTTAAAATTTAAATTAAAGATATCAAAACCATCTAGTTTTAAATTTAAGTTATTTTTAGCTTCAAAATTTTTAAGTTCGCTTTTGGCATTTTTAAAAGAACAATTAATTTTTAAAAATTTATTGACGATTCTTGCAACTCTTTTTCCATCAATATTAGATCTAGGCTCTTTAATTTTTTTTTCAAATCTTTTTAGAATTTCTGAAATCTTTCTTCCTGCTATCATTGAATTCTGGTCAAGCTTTCTCATTTTAAAATAAGATTTTTTATCAAGTTCAAAGACATTTTTTTGTATATCTGAATTAGAAGATAGTCTTGAAATCAATTCGCTAAAATATTCTGGTCTCCAAAAATGTCTTTTCAATCTTAAGCTCCATCTTGAAGGTAGTTTTAAAGAATCGACTAAAGAGTAAAAAATATTGATATCATTTATTTTAATAGTGGTTTTTTTATTAGAAACTTTTATTAAAGACTGGTCGATTAAGTTAATAATTTCTAAATTCAATTTTAAACTAGTTGAGCCTATAATTTCACAACCTAACTGATTGCGTACCAATGACTCTTTACTGAAAGTTCTTCTGTAAGCCTGATCAAAATATGCATACTTGTAAATTCCTTTTTTTATATTTTTAATATAATCAAGACAAGCCGATATTGTTAAGTCAGGTCTTAGACTAAAATTATTTCCATTATCATCCTCAAATGATAGCAAAGATTTTTTAAAAATTTCACCTGATCGCTCGATGATAATTTTAGATTCAATAATATTTTCAAATTCTTTAACTTTAAAACCTTTTTTTTTAAAAAGATTTAATAAAGTTTCAGAGTATTTTTTTGATTTCATTAAATAAATTATCTATTTCAGTTGCTGTTTCTTTGCCTGAGCTAAGATCTCTTAATATTGCTTTGCCTGATTTCATTTCATCTTCTCCATATAAAATAACGGCTGGTGAACCTATTTTATTAGCATACTGCATTTGTTTTTTTAAATTGCCCTCCCCTGGATAAATTTCAGAACTTATATTTTTATCTCGAAGCTTTTTTAAAATATCAACATAATCTTTTATTTTTTCTTTTTCAAAAACACAAATAACAACAGGTCTGATTGATTTGATATTAAACTCTTTTTTCTGCATCAATGCATAAACTAGCCTATCTATACCAATTGAAATACCTGTCGCAGGACAATCTAAATTTCCAAAATTATTTACAAGATTGTCGTACCGCCCTCCGCCTCCAATAGAGCCAAATTCTATGACCTGATCTTTAGAATTTTTGACTTCAAAGTTTAGATTGACTTCAAAAATCGGTCCTGTGTAATACTCAAGACCTCTAATAACGGAAGGATCATATTTATAATTAGTAAAGTTATATGCGTCGAATATTTTTAAAATTTCAAGGACATCATCGCTAGTTGGTTTGTCATCTTTAATTCGCTTTTCTAAAGTTGCAATTTGTTTTTCATCAAGATTTGCGCCTTTAGTAATATCGCCGGAACTATCCTTTCTTTCTTTGCCTAGAAGTTTTTTAACCTCTGTCCAACCTAATCTATCTATTTTGTCTAGAGCTCTTAAGATTGTCAATGATTGTTCAGATGATTGGATCTTTAATTCTTTAAATAACTCTTCTGTAAATTTTCTAGAGGAAATCTTAACTGTATAATCATTTTTAGATAAACCACATTTTTCTAAGATTTCTGAAATAAGAATACATAATTCTGCATCAGCCTGTAAGTTTTTAGTGCCTACATAATCTGCATCGAACTGTAAAAATTCTCTAAACCGTCCTGGCCCCGGTTTTTCGTTACGCCAAACAGTTCCTAACTGATAACGTTTAAAAGGTTTTGGAATTTCCAAATAATTTTTAGCTACATATCTAGCTAAAGGTGCTGTTAGATCATAGCGAAGTGAAAGCCAATTTTTTTCGTCTTGAAAAGAAAAAACACCTTGGTCTGGTCTATCTTTATCAGGTAAATATTTTCCAATACTTTCTGTATACTCAAAGCTTGGCGTTTCGAGATATTGAAAACCATACTTAATCATAACTTCTTTGATATTAGAAATTATAAAATCTCGGGTTAGTAATTCTTTTTCTTGTCTATCAACAAACCCCAAAGGTAATTCTT
>SYDM01000096.1 GCA_005801485.1 Rickettsiales bacterium | reverse complement strand
TGCATGATCCAAGTGCAATCATTGATCTATTTAAGGCAATATCACAATCTTCCAGTTTTTTTAGATATCTAAGCATCTGCGTTTCAGAGTGATACTTATTAAATACTGGATGGGTTAAGTAGTTTGAAGATCTTCTAAGTTTATTGGGAATATTAGTTAATTCTACTTTTGTAGATTGATCGAATTTTTTTTGTATTCCAAAAATTTCTAATAATATATTTACATCACTTAATTTTTTAGCCTCATCAAACGAAACAGAAATCATTTTATTGTCTATATTTCTTAAATTAATTTTTTTCGCTAATGCTTTTTCATAAATTTCTTTTGTTTTTCCATCTGTTTTAATTGTGACAGTATCAAAAAATTGTTCGCTTAAAATTTTAAAACCACCAAACTTAATGCCATCTGAGAAAAGTTTAGCAAGTTTTGAAGTTCTATTTGCAATTTTTAAAATACCTTCAGGGCCATGGTAAATTGCAAAAGCAGCCGAGATAACTGCAAGTAAAGCTTGGGCTGTACAAATGTTACTAGTCGCTTTGTCTCTTCTAATATGCTGCTCACGCGTTTGTAATGAAAGCCGGTAAGCTTTTTTTCCGTACCTATCAACGGATACTCCAATAATTCGGCCAGGCATTGATCTTTTAAATTCTTCTTTTGTTGCAAAAAAAGCTGCATGAGGACCGCCATAACCCATGGGAATTCCAAATCTTTGCGCGCTTCCAACTGCAATATCAGCACCTAACTCTGCTGGGGTTTTCAATTTAGTTAAAGATAAAAGATCAGCAATAATTATAGCTTTGCCGCCTTTTTTATGGATTTGGCTAATGGACTCGCTCGGGTCAATTATATCACCATATGTTCCAGGATAAGCAAGCACTCCGCAGATAATCTTTTCATTAATTTTAGATAAAAAATCTTTTTGATCACCAATTAATAATTTTAGCCCGAAAGGCTCAGTTCTTGTTTTGATAAGATCAATAGTTTGGGGATTACAATCACTTGAAACAAAAATATGGACTGAATTATTTTTATCAATTCTTTGACAAAGCCCAACCGCTTCTGCGGCTGCTGTGGACTCGTCTAATAATGAAGCATTAGCAATATCCATTCCGGTTAAATCAATAATCACTTGTTGAAAGTTTAAAAGCATTTCTAATCTACCTTGAGCAACTTCTGGCTGGTAAGGCGTATAAGAAGTATACCAACCTGGATTTTCTAAAATATTTCTTAAAATAACGTTGGGTGTAAGAGAATTATAATAACCCATGCCAATAAAATTTCTAAAAATTTCATTTTTCTTTGAAATAGATTTTAATTTCTTTAAAGCATCATTTTCAGACATAGGCTCATCAATTTTAAGCTCATCTGATAACAATATTTTTTCAGGCACGGTTTTCATCATCAAGTCATTTAATGATTTAGCTCCAACCGTTTGAAGCATTTTTAATTGCTCTTCGTCTGAGGGACCAATATGTCTTGCTATAAATTCTTTTGAATTATCATCAATCATAATTAATTAGGATTCTCTGTTACAAATTTATCATAATCTGCTTTACTCATTAAACTATTTAATTCTGAGCTATTTTTTATTTTTATTTTAAAAAACCAACTATTCCCTTCAGGATCTGAATTTACACTTGCAGGGTCGTTAACTATTGACTGATTATTTTCAACAACTTCTCCTGATAATGGGGAATAAACATCGCTAGCTGCTTTGGTGGACTCAACCACAGCCGCTTGACCGTTTTGCTCTATTGTTTTTCCTTTTTCAGGAACTTCAACAAAAACAATATCTCCTAACATTTCAGTTGCATGCTTCGTAATACCAACAGTTGCAACATCACCCTTTAATGATACCCACTCATGTTTTTTTGAAAATTTTTTATCACTCATTTGATCTCCTTATTTTGCATAACTTTTTTTATAAAAAGGTAAATCAGCAACTTTTGCATCATATTTTTTTCCCCTTACTTCTAATTTAATTTTTGTTCCAATTTCTGAAAAATTAGAAGCAATATAGCCCATTGCAACTGGCATATTTACACTTGGGCCAAACGTTCCGCTTGTCACAACACCAATTTCTTTATCATCAATTGAAAATATTTTAGTTCCTTCTCTAGCTATGATTTTTCCTTCGGGTAAAATTCCGACCCTTAATTTTGGACTACCTTTTTCTAAATTTTCTTTAATTGCTTCCCAACCATTAAATCCCCCTTCTTCTCTTCTTTTTTTAGCAATTGCCCACTTTAAGTTAGCTTCAACCGGGTTTATTTCTTCATTTAATTCATGTCCATATAAGCATAAACCAGCTTCAAGTCTTAAGGTATCACGCGCACCTAATCCAACAGGTTTTACTTTACTGTCTATAAATTTTTTTATTAAAAGTTCTACTTGCGTATTTAAAACCGATATTTCAAAACCATCTTCTCCTGTGTAGCCAGATCTTGTGACATAGATTTTTTCTTTTTCAAACTCAAATTTTCCTCCTTGCATAAATTTTAAACCACTAACCCCTTTTATATATTTTTCTAGAATTTTTTCAGATTTAGGTCCTTGCAATGCAATTAATGAAGTTTGAGAGCAAAGGTGAAATTCATGATCTTTATTTAGATTTTTAGAAATTTGTTTAATATCATTTTCTTTGCAAGCTGCATTCAATATTAAACAAAAGTTTTTTTCTCTTCTTGTAATAATGAGATCGTCAATTACTCCGCCTTTGTCATTTAATAAAAAAGAATATTTAGATTGATTTACTTGAAGTCCTTTAAGGTCGGTGGGTATAATTTTTTCTAATGCCTCTTCAATATTCTTCCCACTTACATAAAATTGACCCATATGAGAAACGTCAAAAAAACCTGCAAAGGTTCTTGTTGAAATATGTTCTTTTACAATTCCTTCTGAATACTGGATTGGCATTTCATAGCCGGCAAAAGAAACAAATTTTGCACCAAGATTTTTATGATAATTATATAAAGTTGTTTTTTGTACTTCCATAATAACTCTTTTTTACCCAATCTGTCTGTGATACCTGAGAGTTTTGCTCCTTCGGTGAGGCTAACGCCTGCTTTCCAGAGTTATTATTTTAACGGTCCTTTTGCCTGAGAGTTTCCTGGGTGTTGCTCCTTCGGCGCCAATATTATTGGTCTCTCCCGTTAATTATTATTTTCAATTAATTTTAATTAAATGTCAATGAGATTAAGAGTTACTTGAAGTTTTTTGCTCTAATATTTTTAAAACAACAGCTACCATAATTATTCCACCCCCTATAAACACACTCATTGGGGGTATTTCATTTAAAAATAGCCAAACCCAAATAGGTCCAAGTAAAGTTTCAACAAGCATGAATAGGCCCACAACGACAGCCGGTGTTGTTCTTGCCCCAATGACGGTGCATATAAGACCAAAACCCATCTGAAAAGTTCCTAATAAGAAACCAAGCAACAAATTATATTTAGATATTAAAATTATTTCAGTCATAAAAAACGAAAAAATCATTGTTATTAAACCACCGCAAAAAAGAGCAGGAACTAAATCAAGTTTTGAGTATTTTCTAATCAACAGAACAAACAATGAAAAATGAATAGGAATAAGCAAAGCGACAAGGTTTCCAAATAAAGATCCTTCGACTAAGGAACCCCCAATCATTACAAAAATACCTATCATTGCTAAAATAATTGCAAGAAGTGTTTTTAAACTAATTTTTTCTTTAAGAAATAAATAACCGAATACCGCAAGCCAGATTGTTTGTGTGCTTTCAATGAACAGCACATTGGCAACAGTTGTCTCTCTAATTGAAAATACAAAGGCGGTAAAACAAATTGATATGAGTATTCCCCCTAATAATCCTTGAAATCCAGATTTTTTAATTATTAAAAGAGTTTCTTTTTTATAAATAAAATACAGATATAAAATTATTATATTATTAAAAAAAAAAGAACGCCAAAATAAAATTTGCCAAGTATCTCCGCCTTCCCATTCTCTAATTAATAACCCACCCCAACTAAAAAAAAAAGCGCCTATTAAACAAAGAATATATCCAGGAATTTTATAAATCGAAAGCATCTAAAATTTCTTTAATATATTATTAAAAGAATAATTTAATGTGATTGATCTAATAATCATAAAAAATAAAAAAGATAACCACAAACCGTGATTGCTAAAATTAGCAACTAAAAAATTAGAAGAAAAGATAAAAAGAATTACCGACACAATCATTCCATTTCTTATCTCAGTAGTTTGAGAGGCACCGATAAAAATACCATCAAACTGATAACAAATAGATGCAATAGGAGGAATAATAATGATCCAAAAAATATATTGAAAAGATAAATATTTTATATGATCTAAATCTGTCAACGTATTTAAGATATATTGAAAAATAAATAAGAAAATAATTGAGATCATTAAACCGGAAAAAATACTTAATTGAAAAGAATTTGATATAACGTTTAAAAAGGAATTTTTTGCTCTTAGGCCTATGGTTTGTCCAACAACTGCCTCAGTAGAAAAAGCATAAGCGTCTAAGAGAAAAGAAGCT
>SYDM01000095.1 GCA_005801485.1 Rickettsiales bacterium | reverse complement strand
TCAGCAGCTCAAAAACAATTTCCTAATTTACTTTTAGGATTTGCTTTAGCTGAAGCAACTGGTCTATTTGGATTAGTTATCGCCCTAATTATATTATTTGCATTTTAAGTTATAGTCTTTAAATTTGAATGAGACTATTTTTTTTAATCATCGGAATCTTTTTAACAAGTGAGTCTTACTTGATAACAGCTGAGGCTGGTATGCCTCAGCTAGATCCGACCTATTGGGCCTCACAAGCTGTCTGGTTAATTCTAATTTTTGCGGGACTACACTTGGCAATATCAAATTTATTTATTCCAAAAATTAGAGATAATATCGATAGCCGAGAGAATAAAATCAAAGATGATTTGGATGAAGCTCAAAAATTAAAAAATTTAGCAGAGCAAAAGCTAAAAGAGTATGAACAATCTATTGAAAATGCCAAAAAAGAAGTTCAAAAAATTATTTTAAAAAATAAAAATGAACTGAATTCACAAATTAAGAACAAAAGAAAACAATTTGAAAAAGAAATTGAAAATGAAATTAAGGCTGTTGAAACAGAAATAGAGAACTTAAAAAAAGATTCTCTAAAAAGTATCTCAGTCATATCTGAAGAAATGGCTTCAAAAGTAATTGAGCAAATAGCTGGCGAGCCAATGAATCAAAGTAGTGTTAAAGCAGCTATAATAGAGGCAACGAAGAAAAACTTATTTAAATATTTATGATTATTGATGCAACTTTTTGGGTTGCTATTTCTTTCTTTATATTTTTAGGCATTTTAATCTATTTTAAAATACCACAAAAAATAATTAATACTTTAAATGAAAGCATTTATTCTATCAAAAATGAAATTGATAATGCTGAAAATCTTAAATATGAATCTAAAAATATTCTAAGCGAATATGAAAAAAAGATTGGTAACGCTAAGAAAGAGATTAAACAAATGATTGATACTGCCAAAGAAGAAGCGGAAAGAAATGTTTTAAAGACGAATGAGGAATTCCACATACAAATGGAAAATAGAAAGAAAAATACTGAAGATCGAATAAAACAAATAAGAAATCAAGCTTTGAAAGATATTAGAGATGCTTCTGTTAAAATCTCTATTCAGGCGGTAGAGGTATTACTTAAAAATTTTTTAGATAAGAATAAATTAAATAAAATTTTTATCTCAAGTGTAGAAGATACGAAATCAGCTCTTAAAAGAAAATCTACTTAAAAAATAATTTAAGAACAAAAAAAATAGGGCAAGTTATTAAACTCGCCCTATTATGACTTTTTAAATATATTATCTAACTGCTCTTGAACTAGTATTTTGCATTGCGGCAGCCCAAATAATAAGACCGAAAGCGATCTTGTTTAAGAAGTCTGCGGCATTGTAAACAACGTTTAATGTATTAACGTCTGCTCCGCCTGAAGTTAAATATCCAAACATATAACCTAGCGGGTATACAGCCCAACCAACAGTAACGATTATTCTCATTGCGCTGAAAGCAGTAGTTAAAGATTTGTTACCGCTCTTAGCTGCTAGCTCTCCAGCTTCACCTGAGAAGATTTCAAATAGAATGTATATCCATCCTGCCATTCCTACGATGAAACCAATCATTGGTGATACGTATCCAGCTTCTCCGGCATAACCACCAACTAGCATAACTGTCGAACCTATTAAAAGTTTCCAGAATACTGAACTTGGAACTTTTCTTACTGCTGCTAACACGAAATAAAACTCTAACATTAATAATGGTACAGTAATTAACCAATCAATATATCTATAAACAGTTGGAGACGCTCCAGTTCCAATCCATACTTCTCTCATGTACATGTAGTGTATGAATGCAATACCAGTAACAAGTCCCGCAACAGTTATTGAAACTCTCCAAGCAGGTGCAACTGAACCTCTTTCTAAAAAGAAGAACGCTGTAGCTGCTAAACAACCCATTGATACTAACCAAAATGATATTCCAACGAAATCATTGGTTTTTAACAAAGCAGTTGCTGCATTAGCTGAGCTAGTAATTCCAATCATGGTTACCGCTAGCAATGCGATTTTAATTAATTTACTCATGAAAACCTCCCTCATTTTTAGTTTTCTACTTAGTTTATATATAAACTGTTTGAAAAAAATTTTTTCAAACAAACTACATGAAACTTATAAAAAAAATCCATCCATTAGAAGCTTTAATTTTATTTTAAAATGTTGATTTTATTGACTTTTTTACAATTTATGAGGATAACTCTTAGAAGATTTATAAAAATCTTAAGTTTAGATACAAATGATTCAACTGCAGATTTAAAGCTAAGTAGAATGTGAACCGTCACATAACGGTTGATCTTTAGTCTTCTTACAAGCGCAAAAAAAGAGGTCTTTACTCTCTATAGCAACAAACTTAAGAGGAGATTTACCTGTATCCTTGTGAGAGCCGTCACAAAAAGGCTGTGTTTTAGAAAAACCGCAACTGCACCAAAAATAAGATTTACTTTTTACTACTGAAATTTTAATTGGGGATTTTTGCGTTGTAGATATTTTCATCATAATTTATTAGTGTTTAACAATATTCTTTAAGATTATCAAATAAATTAAGTTTTATGAAAGAAGATAAAAAAATTATTGTAATAGGTTCTGGATTTGGAGGCATGGCTTCAGCGTTGCGAATGCGTGCGAAAGGTTATGGTGTAACCCTGTTAGAAAAACATCCAGATTTGGGAGGCCGAGCACGTATTTTTAAAAAAGATGGTTTTACTTATGATGGGGGACCTACGGTTATAACAGCTCCTTATTTATTGGAGGAACTTTTTTCATTATTCAATAAAAAAATTTCAGACTATACAAAAATAGTTCCATTAGATCTTTGGTACAGATTTGTTTTTGAAGATAATTCTTCATTTGACTATTCAGGAAATGAAAAAGATATGGAGAAAGAAATACAAAAATTTTCTATAAATGATTTCGAAGGATATAAAAAGCTAGTTAACTTTACAGAAAAAATATTTGATAAAGGTTTTACGGAACTTTCAGCAAAACCTTTTAATAGTTTTATGTTTATGTTAAAACAAATTCCAGCATTATTAAAACTTAAAAGCTACCAGTCAGTCTACAAATTAGTTTCTAGTTATATTTCTAATGAGAAATTAAAAAGAGTATTTAGTATGCACCCTTTATTAGTTGGTGGAAATCCTTTTACAACAACTTCTATCTATACACTTATTTTATTTTTAGAAAAAAAATGGGGAATACATTATGCGATGGGGG
This sequence comes from Rickettsiales bacterium, assembly GCA_005801485.1. The sequence goes on along the minus strand of SYDM01000095.1, from coordinate 2,441 downwards.
GAACTGGCAGCTTAGTAAATGCATTAGAAAAATTAATGATAGAAGAAAATATTGAAATTATTAAAAATGCTGAAGTAACAGAAATATTTGATTTTGGTAATCAGGTTACAGGTGTTAAAATTAATAATAATAAAGAAATATATGGAAGTTATATAATTTGTAATTCTGATCCTCCTAACGTCTATAAAAATTTAATTAAATCTAAAAGAAAATATGATTTTTTATTTAAGCAGAAAATAAAAAGAATGAATTATTCTATGGGCTTGTTTGTTTATTATTTTGGTTCAAAAAAACAATATAAAGATGTGGCTCACCATACTATTTATTTTGGCAAATCCTACAAAGAACACCTAAATAAAATCTTTGATAAGAAAGAATTATCCAGCGATATCAGTTATTATCTTCATAGGCCTTCTGCTACAGATCTAAGTATGGCTCCAAAAAACCATGACGCTTTTTATGTTTTAGTGCCAGTGCCTAATAATCTTTCTGGTATTAATTGGTCTAATGAAGGAAAAAAATTCAAAGAATTAGTTCTTTCAAAAATGAACGAGACTGTACTGCCTGGAATAAAAAATAACGTTGTTAGCGATTTTTATTTAACTCCGGATTATTTTGAAAATGAACTTGCTACACTTCATGGGTCGGGCTTTTCTATTCAACCAAAATTTACTCAATCCGCTTACTTTAGATTTCATAATAAATCAGAAATCTTTGACAATCTTTATTTTGTTGGAGCAGGAACTCATCCTGGCGCTGGGATGCCGGGTGTATTATCTTCAGCTAAAGTATTAGATGAATTATTGTAATGAATAAAGATCAAAGTCTAATTTCAAAACACGCCAAGTCTTTTAATTGGGCTGGTTTTTTTTTATCTAAAGAAACTTTCTTAAAATGTTCAAACTTATATGACTTTTGCAGAACACTTGATGATATAGCTGATGGAGAAGAAGAGTTAGATTTGAAGAAGAAAAAATTTTTAACTTTTAAAAAAGAATTTGAAAATAAAATTTATTCAAACAAGATTATAAAAAATATTCATCTTCTTTTAGAAGAAGAAAATATATCGCATAAAATAATTAATGATCTATTTAGAGGTGTTGAATCTGATCTTTCTTATGAAGTTAATTTAAAAACTAAAAAAGATTTGCTTATTTATTCCTACCAAGTTGCGGGAACTGTAGGGATAATGGTGGCGAAAATACTTAAAATTAAAGATCGCCAATCCCTTGAATGTGCGGTTGACTTGGGAGTTGCTATGCAACTTACCAATATCGCAAGAGATGTGGTTGAAGACAAAAAAAAAAATAGATCTTATACAAAGCAAGATTTTAGCTCAATTAAAGAAACAATTATTCTGGCAGATATTTTTTATCAAAGTTCTTTTCCTGCTATAAAAAATATTCCATTCTTTTCAAGGTTTGCAATTTTAGTAGCAAGAAGATTATATAAAAAAATAGGAAATGAAATTTTGAATCAAAAAAATATAGAAACCTACAATAATGCAGGAAAAATATATATTTCAATTTTATATAAGATAATGGAAACATTTTTATCTTTTTTCGATTTTTTTAGGCTTTTTTTTATAAATTCAAATAAATATGAAAAGCATAATGAACATATAATGCTTTATAAAGAAATTAATTTAGATGAAAAATTTTGATTATATAATTATTGGCGGTGGATGTGCGGGTTTATCTTTAGCTTATGAGTTGGAAATTTATAACAAACTAGATAATAAAACTTTAGCTATTATTGAGCCTAGGGCAGAATATAATAAAGATAAAACGTGGTCTTTTTGGAAAGTTATTAAACATAACTTTGATGATTGTGTCATAAAAAACTGGAATAACTTTTCTATAAATTCCCCATCTGGATCACATAAACTTAAAACTGAAAATTTTCCCTATCAAAGTATTGATAGCGGCCTTTTTTATAAAAAAATCAATACTGCTTTATCTAAAAATAAAAATATTCAATTTTTTAAAAATATAAATGAAGTAAACACAAATAATTCTTTCATTTTTAATAGTGTTCCACCATCTAGATTAGAAAAATCAAAGCTCTGGCAACACTTCCAGGGTATAGAAATTGAAGTTGAAAAAAATATTTTTGATGATGAAATAATTAATTTAATGGATTTTAATTGTGACCAAAGAAATAATGTTCATTTTTTTTATATCTTGCCATTTTCTAAAAATAAGGCTCTTATCGAAACAACATGGTTGTCGAGGTTGGATAATGAATCATTAAAAGACTACGATTCTCAAATTGAAAATTACATAAAAGATACATTGGGCATTAAGCAATATAAAATTAATTTTAAAGAAAAAGGAGCAATTCCTCTTTTTTATTCAAATCTTACTAAAGAAAATAACAAAATAAATATCGGTTCAGCTGGTTATATGACGCGGTTAAGTACTGGGTATACTTTTTTAAAT
>SYDM01000094.1 GCA_005801485.1 Rickettsiales bacterium | reverse complement strand
TTTTCTCTTTTTTTCAGGGTTGATGACATTTTTAAGCTTTTTAAAGTAAATTTTTGATGCATCAATTATTTTTACATTTAGTTTATATTTATTTCTAAATATTTGATAACTGGTTTTAAATTCATCTTTTCTCATTAAACCAGTATCAACCATTATGCATTTTAAATTTTTACCTATAGCTTTGTGAATCAACAAAGCGACTACACTGCTATCGACTCCGCCTGATAAAGCACAAATAACACTATTTTTTTGCACTGTCTCTTTGATTTCTTTTATAATTCTATTTTTTTCAGAATTTAATTTCCATTGTTTTTTTGTTTTACAAATATCAAAAATAAAATTTTTAAAAATAATATTTCCATTATCTGTATGAGTGACTTCGGGATGAAATTGGATTCCATATATTTTTCTTTTTTTATCTTCTATAATAGTCATTGGGGATTGGGACGTCGAAGCGATTCTTGAAAATCCTTTAGGTAATTTCTGAACTGAATCTTGGTGGCTCATCCAAACAGTAGATTTATTTTTATTAAAAAAATTCTTAATTAATCGAGAATTTTTTTTTTTAATTAGAATAGCTCTACCAAACTCTCTTTTTGTAACATTTGCTTTAACTATTCCTTTAAATTGTTTAACAATTAATTGGAGACCATAGCAAATTCCAAGAATAGGAATATTTAAATGAAATATTTTTTTCGGTATTTTAGGAAATAAACTTTTTGTAACGGTTGAGGGTCCGCCAGACAGGATTATGCCTCTTACATTTGAAGATATACTATTTTTTTTTAGGTCTTTTAAAGCAATAACTTCAGATAAAACAGAATATTCCCTGATTCTTCTTGCGATTAATTTTGTTACTTGGGAACCAAAATCAATAACAACAATTTTATCTTTATTTAAATCGTTGTTCATTCACTTTTGAATGAACTGTCTAGTTTTGATTGTAGTTCTGCTTTAGATGAGCACATTTTTTCACATACTAAAGTAAATGTTTTTATAAGTTCTTTAGCTTTAACATAATTAGAATTCTTAATATTCAATAAAGTTAAAAGATAAATTGCCTCTTCTTTTTTTGGATTTAGTAACAATACAGTATTTAAGTTATTTTCTTCTAAACTATTTTTTTCTTCTTCTTTAAAAATCTTTGCTAGAAAAAGATAAGAGTTTTCATTTTTAGGATTGAAAACTATATCCTTTTCAAAATAAAATTTTGAATCTTTATATTTTTTGTTTTCAAAAAGTTTTTTTCCATTTTCAAAATATGAGTTTTTAGCGTTTGCAGATAAATGACTGTGAATAAATAGAAATATAGATATAAAAATAATCAGAAATTTTTTCATAGTTAATAATTAGTTACTTCTTTTTTATGTTTCTACGCTATGTACCATACTTTCATAAAATCCTGCTTTGGTGATTTTTATAAACTTTGCTTTTTTTTGAATATCTTCAATCGTTTTTGCCCCTATATAGCCCATGGACGATCTAAGGCCTCCTTGTAATTGATATAAAATTTCATCAACTGAACCTTTATAGGGTACTTTTGCTTCAATACCTTCTGGAACAAATTTTGATTTATCTTTTTGGTGTTTCTGAAAATATCTATTTGAAGAGCCTGCTGACATTGCTCCTATTGATCCCATGCCTCTGTAAGTTTTATAAAATTTATTTTTATATTTAAATTTATTTCCAGGGCTTTCATCGGTTCCAGCAAATATTGAACCCATCATTATAGCATCTGCTCCAGCTGCCAAACCTTTAATAAGGTCTCCTGAAAATTTTATTCCTCCATCAGATATAATCTTTATTTTTTTATTTTTCATACTTTTTTTAACTTCCATAACTGCGGAAATTTGAGGAACACCTATGCCCGCTATTATTCTAGTAGTGCAAATAGAACCAGGGCCAATACCTACTTTTAGAATATCTGCCCCTTCATTGTAAAGCTTAAGCGCTGCTTCACCTGAAGCAATATTTCCTACACAGATTGGGGTTTTAATAACTATTTTTTTAATTTTGCTTAGAATTTTTATAACCCTTTCACTATGCCCATGAGCAGTATCTATAACTATTAGATCTACTCCTGCATTTAAGATTGATTTAGCTCTTATTAAATCTTCGTCAGCAGTGCCTACTGCAGCACCTACGATTAATTTTTTATTTTTAACTTTTTTAATTTCTTTAACCTGATCGTTTATAGATAAATTACGATGAATAATTCCTATGCCCCCTTTTTGAGCAATAGCTATAGCCATATTAGATTTAGTTACAGTGTCCATAGCAGATGACAAAAATGGAAATTTTAAATTTAAATTATGGCCTAGTTTTATGTTTAAATTTGTTTCTGAAGGAAGGACTGAGGAATACCTTGGTAAGAGAAGTACGTCATCGAATGTGAGAGTCTCTTTGATTGGTTCCATATACACTTATATACAATTTTAATAATTTATAAAGTCTTTAATAAGGAACAAATAATATAAGTTTCTTTTGACTCACTTCTGCTTGATTCTGGTTTAAAAAAATTAACTTTTTTAAAATTATTTTTTGCTAAATTCTGTACATTTAAAAAATCTTCACCCATAAATAATTTACATATTAAAGTTCCTTTATTATTTAGCATCTTTAAAGAAAAATTAATAACCTCAGTACAAAGGTTATTAGTTCTAATAGAATCAAGACTTTTATTTCCAGTTGTATTTTCGGCCATGTCAGAAACGATAACATCAATTTTAGTGCCAAAGGTATTAAGAATTTTTTCCTGCGTTTCTTTTTCTAAAAAATCATTGTTTAAAAAAAAAACATTTTCAATCTTCTCCATAGAAGTTATATCTACAGCTACAACTTTTCCATTAGTAACAATTTTAGACGCTACTTGAGACCAGCCACCGGGCGCAGAACCAACATCTAATAAATTAGAGTTTTTTTTTATAAAATTAAATTTTTTATTTAATTCTAATAATTTAAAAGCTGATCTTGATCTATA
>SYDM01000093.1 GCA_005801485.1 Rickettsiales bacterium | reverse complement strand
TTTGTGTAGGCTACGGCATAATTTGAACCTCCAGGAAAATAAAATAACGTAAGATCGTCTCTTCCATTCTTATAAAGATCAGCAGAGACTGCGGATACTTGTAAACCCTCGATATCTTTAACGTCTTGAAAGTTGCCGATGTTTGATTTCTTCGGCTTCAGGCTTAAGGAATTTTTTAAATTAATAGTCATAATAATTGTTTAAATTAAATTATAAATACATATATAGAGTATTATTAATATTTTACTAATCTACTGATATGAATTTATTTACAAGAGCATTAAATAAAATTTTAAAAACAGGCAATCAAAAAGAATTAGACAAGATTAAACCTTTGGTTGATGAAATTAACAACCAAGAAGTTAATATTAAGAATTTAAATAACGAAGAACTAAAAGCTAAAACTCACCTTTTAAAGAAAAACCTAAAAGAAGGTAGATCTCTTGATTTAATTATTCCAGAGAGTTTTGCTTTGGTAAGAGAAGCTGCAAGCAGAGTTTTAAATGAGAGACACTATGATGTTCAACTCATGGGAGGTATTTTTCTTCATCAAGGTAAAATTGCTGAAATGAAAACTGGTGAAGGTAAAACGCTTGTATCTACTTTGCCTGCCTACCTCAATGCGCTCACTGAAAAAGGTGTACACATAGTTACGGTAAATGATTATTTAGCTAAAAGAGACTCACAGTGGATGGGTAAAATATTTAATTTTCTAGGTTTATCTACGGGTTGTATTACTCATGAATTAGATGATGTGGATAGAAAAAAAAATTACAATTGTGATATCACTTACGCTACTAATAATGAGTTAGGATTTGATTATCTAAGAGATAATATGAAGTATGATCTTTCTGAAATGGTGCAGAGAGAACATAATTATTGTATTGTTGATGAAGTCGATAGTATCCTTATCGACGAATCTAGAACTCCACTTATTATATCTGGCCGAAGTGAAGGTAAAAGTAATCTTTATTTACTTGCTAATAAATTTATAAATAAACTTCAAAAAACAGACTACGAAATAGATGAAAAAAATAAAAATGCAATTTTAACCGATGGTGGAATAGATAAAATTGAAAAACTTTCTATCCATGAAGGCATTTTAAAAAATGATAATTTTTATGATTCACAGAATTTAAATTTAGTTCATCATGTTAATCAGGCATTGAAAGCTAATTTTTTATTTAATAAAGATGTTGATTACATTTTAAGAGAAAATAAAATTCAAATTATTGATGAATTTACAGGTAGAATTTTAGGGGGAAGAAGATTTTCTGACGGACTTCATCAAGCGATAGAGGCCAAAGAAAATGTAGAAATACAAGAAGAAAACCAGACACTAGCTTCAATTACTTATCAAAACTATTTTAGGTTATACCAAAAATTATCAGGAATGACTGGAACTGCCATGACTGAAGCTGAAGAATTTTTTGATATATATAAATTAAACGTAGTTTCAGTTCCAACAAATAGACCGATGATAAGGAAAGATTTAAATGACCAAATTTTTAGAACTGAAAAAGAAAAGTATTTAGCTATTACAAATAAAATAATTGAATGTCACAATAAAAGTCAGCCTGTATTAGTAGGTACAACCAGTATAGAAAAATCTGAAAAAATATCAAAATATTTAATTGAAAAAAATATTAAACATAATATTTTAAATGCTAAGCAGCACGACAAAGAAGCAAAAATAATTGCTGAAGCTGGAAAAATTGAAACAATAACAATTGCAACAAATATGGCTGGAAGAGGAACTGATATTCAGCTTGGAGGAAATAAAGATTTTAGAGATGAAGATAATCAAAAAGAATTAGTACAAATTCAAGAAGATAAAGAAAAAGTAAAATCGCTTGGTGGACTTCACATTATAGGTACTGAAAGGCACGAAAGTAGAAGAATAGACAATCAATTAAGAGGTAGATCAGGTAGACAAGGCGATCCTGGAATTTCAATTTTTTATATTAGCCTTGAAGATGAATTAATGAGAATTTTTGGCGCTGACTCTATAGATGGTATGTTAAAAAAATTAGGGCTTAAAGAAAATGAGTCTATTGATCACCCTTGGATAAATAAAGCTATGGAAAGAGCGCAACAAAAAGTTGAAGGTAGAAACTTTGATATTAGAAAAACATTAATAAAATTTGACGACGTTATGAATGATCAAAGACAAGTTATTTTTGGTCAAAGACTTAAAATACTTAAAAGCGAAAACATTTCTGAAACGTTAGAGTCTTTCCTTGATGAGGTAATATCGAATTTAGCTAAAATAAAAAATGACTATCAAAAATCAAATGATAAAACTGTCTACTTAAACGCTGTAAAAAATATAACTGGAAATATACTAAATGATGAAGAATTATTAACTTTAACTAATATTTCTGAGGATGAATTTATTGAAAAACTTAAAAATATTTTTAAATTAAAGCACCAAGAAAGAATTAAACTAATTGGATTAAGTGAAAATAATGATATCGAAAAAAGAGTTTTTTTACAAATCATAGATTTCTCATGGCGATCTCATCTCCAATATCTTGAACAACTTAGGCAGGTCGTTGGGCTTAGAAGTTATGGTCAAAAAGATCCTTTATCTGAATTTAAGAAAGAGGCTTTTATGCTTTTTGAAGGATTGTTAGAAAAAATAAAAACTGATGTTATAAAATTTTTATTAAACTTAAATATTATTATTTCTCAAGAAAAAAAAGTAGAAAATAAAACACAGTCTAAGATACCTGACAATTGCCTTTTAAAATTAATGAAAAATCAAAAAGTTCAAAGAAATGAAAAATGTGCAGCAACAGGTAAAAAATTTAAAAATTGTTGTGGCGCTAATTTATAATCAAATTATTTTTTTATACTCTTAAAAGCAGCTAGAGCTGCATTTCTTGCTTCTTCATGATTAACAATAGGTCTTGGATAACTTTTTCCAAGCTCAAAATCATTGATGTTTTCAACTAACTCCCAAGGTTTATGAATAAATTCTTTAGGAACGTTTGATAATTCTGGGACCCATTTTTTTACATATTCACCTTGAGGATCAAATTTTTCTCCTTGTAAAATAGGATTAAATATTCTGAAATATGGCGCAGCATCCGCACCACAGC
>SYDM01000092.1 GCA_005801485.1 Rickettsiales bacterium | reverse complement strand
GCTGCTACCAATACAAAGAATAAAGATTATTTTTTTCCAATTGATAAAAGAATTGAAATAATAAGAAAATCACTTTTTTCAGATTTGAAATTAAATAAAAACAAAATTATAATTATTCCTTTTAATATTTTAACAATAAATTTATGTAAAAAGTATAACGCCTCAATTATGATTAGGGGGTTAAGAGCTGTGTCAGATTTTGAATATGAGTTTCAACTTGCTGGCATGAATAAAAAATTAAACAAAAATATAGAGACTATTTTTTTAATGTCCGATGTGGAAAATCAAATTATTTCGTCTAAATTTGTAAAAGAAATAGCCAAATTAAATGGTAATATAAGTCAATTTGTATCAAAATTTGTGATTAAATCACTAAAAGAAAGAATAAAATGAAAAAATTATTTATTTTATTAATATTTTTATTTTTTATTATAAACAACATGTACGCAGAGGAGAATAAAATGATACTTAAATTAAAAGATGGAGATGTTGAAATAGAACTTTACTCTAAAATTGCACCTAATCATGTTAAAAGATTTGAAAAATTAGCTAACGAAGGTAAATATGATGGAGTCGTTTTTCACAGAGTTATCGACGGATTTATGGCGCAAACTGGAGATGTTAAATTTGGAAATTCTAAGTCAGCAAATTATAATTTAGATCTTGCTGGCACTGGTGGTTCGGATTTACCCGATCTTAAAGCTGAGTTTAGTGATGTAGCCCATAATAAAGGGGTTTTATCTATGGCAAGATCTTCAGATCCAAATAGCGCTAATAGTCAATTTTTTATAGTTTTTGAATCTGCTCCGCATTTAGACAGAAATTATACCGCTTTTGGTAAAGTAATAAAAGGAATGAATTTTGTTGATAAAATAAAAAGAGGAGATGGGCCAAATGGTTCAGTTGATGAACCTGATAAGATTATTTCCTTAAGATCAAAAAAATAAATTTAATGAAAGAATCTGATTTTTCTTTTGAGTTAATTGCTCAAGATGAAAAAGCAAGATTAGGTAAAATTTCTACACATAGAGGTATAGTTGATACCCCTGTTTTTATGCCTGTTGGAACTTTAGGGACGGTAAAAGGTATTTTTATTGAAGATCTTTTATCTACAGGATCACAAATTATTCTTGGTAATACTTATCACCTAATGATTAGACCAGGAACAGATATTCTTGATCTATTTAATGGTTTACATAATTATATGAATTGGCAAAAACCAATCCTAACGGACTCAGGTGGTTTTCAAATAATGTCTTTAGCAAAATTAAATAAAATAGATATTAATATTGGCGCTGTTTTTTCATCTCATCTTGATGGAAAAAAATTTGTATTAAGTCCAGAAAAGAGTATTCAAATCCAAAAATCTATTAATTCAGATATTTTAATGGTTCTAGATCAATGTCCAAAATTAACCAGTGAAAAAGAAAAATTAATTAACGCTATTGAAGTATCTACTAATTGGGCCAAAAGATGCAAAATAGAATTTGGTAAAAATAAAAATAAAGCTTTATTTGGCATCGCGCAGGGAGGTTTGGATAAAAATCTGAGATTAGACAGCTTAGAAAAATTAGTTGCCATTGATTTTGATGGTTATGCCATGGGTGGTTTAGCCGTAGGTGAAACACAAGAACAAATGTTCAAAATTTTAAATGAAACAGTTGACTATATGCCAAAAGATAAGCCTAGATATTTAATGGGCGTTGGTACACCCTCAGATATTTTGGGCGCCGTCAAAAGTGGCATTGATATGTTTGATTGCGTTATGCCTACAAGATCTGGTCGTACTGGCCTTGCTTTTACCTGGGAAGGAAAACTAAATTTACGTAATGCAAAATATCAAAATGACAAAACACCTTTAGACAAAAATGTCTCACTTAGAAATTTAAACAATTATTCAAAGAGTTACTTAAACCATTTGATCAAAACTAATGAAATCTTAGCTTCTATGTTAATTTCACTTCATAATATAAATTTTTATCAGCAATTTATGAGTGAAATTAGAAAAGAAATAAAAAAAGGAACCTTTGAGAGCTTCTACAATAAATACATAGATATGTTTTAATTAATCAAATTTTGTTTGAATTCTTTGTATTTTGTATATAAAACCAATTTTCTTTAGGGCCCTTAGCTCAGTTGGTAGAGCACTTCCCTTTTAAGGAAGGTGTCGATGGTTCGAATCCATCAGGGCTCACCACTCTTAGGTGCTTTTAATCGGTGGATACTTTACTATCACCTCTGTAATCCATTTTTTTAAATTATCTATTCTAGTTGCACTAGACGGATGTGTACTTAAAAATTGAGGCGGTTCTTTACCTTTATTTTTTTCTCCCATTCTTTCCCAAAGTTTTACCGACTCTCTAATATCAAAAGCTGCTAATGAAGCAAAAATTAAACCTAGGTAATCAGCTTCAGTTTCTTGTTTTCTGCCAAAAGGATTAAAAATTCCTAATTGAAATATATCCATACCAGTATTTTGACCTATAGTATTTCTTGTCCTGCTAATAGCGCCGCCCAAAAAAATATCTGCAACTGTTGTTCCAAGGTTAACTGATATCGCCTGACTGGCTCTTTCTAAAGAATGTTTTGCAACAGCATGTGCTATTTCATGACCCATAACTGCTGCTAGTGCATTATCATTCTGCGTTACTGAAAGAAGACCTGTATAAACTGCAATCTTTCCTCCTGGCATGCACCAAGCATTTACAACTTTATCATTATCAACCAGAACATAATCCCATTGAAAATTACTAGTAGGATCCTTTCCATCCTTATCAATAAAAAATTTAGAAACTGAAAATTCCATTTTTTTTCCAATTTCTATAATTTTATCTAAATCTTTTCCTGAGTTAATTATTTTTGCTTTGGTACGAAAATCTTCATATGCTGCAGCTGCCTGACGATTAATAGTTGCTTCAGGAATGATTGAAAGTTGCTTTCTTTCAGTGATCGGGACAGTAGAACAAGAAGGCAAAAATAAACAAGTACAACCACAACCTAAAACTTTTATAAATTTTCTTCTATTTATGCTATGAATCATATATTAGTAATTTTTATGATTTTAGATAATAAAATATTAATTGCAATTTTTATATTACTATTAGTTTTTATTATCTATTCTAGCTATCAATTATGACAGAAAAAGTTAAAAAATCTCTACTAACAAGATTAAGAAATAATTTTATAGCGGGTGCTATAGTTTTAATTCCAATTGGAATTACAGTTTATCTCTCCTTGTTTATAATAAAAATTTTATCTGCTGTTTTGCCAGAACAACTTGATCCCAATAACTATTTACCATTTAATGTTCCTGGTCTTGAAATTTTAATAACGATTATTCTTATTACTGTTATTGGAGGTATATCGGTATCTTTTTTAGGAAAAAAAGCTTTGGAATTATTTAATAATCTTCTTAAAAAAATTCCTGTATTAAGAACTGTTTATTCTGCAGTAACTCAATTAACAGAAAGTTTCACGCAATCAAAAGGTGATGCAAAAAGTGTTGTGCTAGTTGAATTTCCAAAAAAAGGAATTTGGGCAATTGGTTTTGCGACTAGTAAAAGCAGAGAAGATATTTCAAAAATAATAAATGAAGATTTAGTCAATGTATTTGTACCAACCACTCCAAATCCAACGAGCGGCTTTCTAATAATTGTTCCTAAAAAAGATTTATTTTATATTGAAATGACATTTGAACAAGCTTCAAGATTTATTGTTTCAGCTGGCACTTCGCAATAATTTTCAAGAAGATACTTTTTCTTCATCAATTAAGTCAACTTTGTCAAATAATTTAAGTAAAAATTCATACTTAGAATCATTAAATTCATTAATGTTTAATTTGTTTATATTTTTTTCAGCTAAACTAAATAGATTTTCATGATGAACTGGGTCAGCTATTTTAAATAATTTTTGACCACTTTGCTTAAAACCTATAATATCACCATATCCTCTTAACTTCATATCTTCTTCAGCGATATAAAATCCATCATCTGATGATTTTAAAATTTGTATTCTTTTCTTTGCATTTTGACTCAGTTGATTTTTAAAAAATAAAATACAGGTCCCAGCTTTATCACTTCTGCCAATTCTTCCTCTTAACTGATGAAGTTGAGCTAATCCAAATTTATTAGAATTTTCTATAATTATTACTGTAGCATTAGGAAAGTCTATACCAACCTCTATAACAGTTGTCGAAACTAAGATAGATATTTCATTATCTAAAAATTTTTTTAAAACTCTTTCTTTTTCATCTTGATTAAGATTGCCATGTATAAAACCAACTTTTCTCGGAAATTTTTTGCTCACAAGTTGAAAAGTTTTAGTTGTTGAAGAAAAGTCTAACTTTTTGGATTCTTCAATCAATGGGCAAATCCAAAATATTTGTTCATTAGTTTTAATTTTTTTTTCTAAAAAAGGCCAAAGTTCATCAATTTTATTTTCAGGTTTGCTTAAAGTTAAAATCTTTTGTCTAAGCGCTGGCTTTTCTTCAAGTCTAGAAGTATCCATATCACCATAAATAGACATCATCATCGTTCGTGGTATGGGAGTTGCTGACATAAGTAAAACATCACAATTAGATCCACCTTTTTTTGCAAATTTAATTCTTTGTTGCACACCAAATTTATGTTGTTCATCTATTATGATTAATCCTAATTTATTAAAAGATATAGTTTCCTGAAATAAAGCATGAGTCCCAATGAGAAAATCTATTTTTTTATTTTCTAAATCATTTAATATTATTTTCCTTTTTTTAATATCAGTTCGCCCCGTCAATACTTCAATTTTTATTTTTAAATTAGAGTAAGCAATTATTTCATTTAACATTTTGAAATGTTGTTCCGCTAATATTCCAGTTGGTGCCATTAAGCTACATTGATAACCAGCCTCTATACAATTGAGCCCAGCAATAATAGCCACAATAGTTTTGCCTGACCCAACGTCACCCTGTAAAATTCTGAACATTCTTGATTGTGATTTAAGATCGCTATTAATTTCATCAACAACCTTTTTTTGACCATTAGTTAAATTGTAAGGCAAAGATTTAATTAATTGAACAGAATAGGTACCTATAAATTTTTTTATATCTTTTTTAACTTTTTTTATTTTATTTCTATTGTTTGATAAAAAAAGTAAATTTGCAAATATTTCATCATAAGCAATTCTTTTTAAAAAGATTGAATTTAAATCTTTTTCTGAATTTGGGTTGTGTAAATTTATTATAGAATTTTTCCAACTTGAAAAACCCATTTTTTTAATAAAATTTTTTTCGTGCCACTCTTCAATATCAGGAATTTGATTAATTACCTTTTCGATAACATTTCTGTATGTTATTTCCTTTAATCCCTCTGTCAGTGAGTATTTTGGAATAATTTTTTTAATTTTGTCAATATTTTCTCTTTTACTTAAATATTTAGGATTCGTCATTTGATATTTATTTCTAAAATAATTAACTTTACCACTTACAACAATCCATTCATTTAAAGGTAATATTGTTTTTATATAACCCTCACGGCTATTAAAAAAAATTAAATCAATTTCTCCAAAATTATCTTTGCAAATAATTTTATTTGGAAGATTTCTTATTCTTGGGAAGTTGTATTTAACAACTTGAACATTAATTGTAAAAATTTTTCCAATTTCTAATTTATCCAATGTAGTAGACTCTGATCTAAAAGTTAAATCATAGGGAAGATCCCAAAGTAAATCATTAACTTTTTCAATTCCTTTTTTTTTAAGATAAGATGAAATTTTTCTTCCAACACCTTGAATAGAGTTAATATTAGAAAATAAATTAAACTTTTTATTAGTGAAGTTCATTTATTGATATATATTATACAATTCTTATGAATGAATTAAATTTATTAAAAAATAAGATTAAATATCGAGCTTCTTACAGAGGGACTAAAGAGATGGATATTTTATTAACATCATTTACCAATTCAATTATAGATAATTTAGAATATCTTGAACTTCTTAAATTAGATGAATTTTTAAATTGTAATGATGAAGATATCTATAACTACTATTTCAATAGCAATTCTATTTTAGCATTTAATGATAGGAAGATATTAAATTTATTTAAAACCTTTAAACTCTAAATGGCGGAGAAGGTGGGATTCGAACCCACGAACGAGTTGCCCCGTTGCTGGTTTTCAAGACCAGTGCTTTCAACCGCTCAGCCACCTCTCCTTGATATTCAGTAAGACTTATTACTATCAATATGAGTAAATAACAATATTGATTAACTTATTGCATATAGTTTTGAGTTTTTATTTATGTTAGTTAAAAAAATGATTAACGTCTTAAAAATTTTATTTTTAATAATATATCTATTAGTACATTTTTCTTTTGCATTCGCTAATCAGCAAGATTTTGACTCTTGGCTTCAAGATTTTAAAATAACTGCTAAGAAAAATGGTATTTCACAGAAAGTAATAGATGACATTTTGTCAAATGCCACTTATTTAAATCAAGTTATTCTTTATGATAATAAACAACCTGAATTTTTTGAAAAAACAAATGAATACATAAATAAGCGTGCTACAAAAAAAGCAGTTAACCAAGCAATTATTATTTTAAATCAAAATAAATCTATATTTGAAAAAGTTGAAAAAGATTTTAATATTAATAAGGAATTAATACTAGCTTTGTGGAGTACTGAAACTAATTTTGGAAATAATTTGGGTAAAATGGATATTGTCTCATCTTTGGCAACTTTAAGTTTTGATAAACG
>SYDM01000091.1 GCA_005801485.1 Rickettsiales bacterium | reverse complement strand
TCTATGATCTTATCTATATCAATGAATTCCATCGAAAAGTGTTTTGAGAGAGCCTTTCCAATGGTTGTCTTTCCAACGCCCATCATTCCAGTCAAAGTAAGGTTTTTTTTCAAATAATTTCCTAATTTATAATTTGATTTACCATAAATTTGTCTTATTTATTCAGTTTAAATATATTTAAATACTATGCAATTTAATAATAATATTAGCATTAACTCAAGACCTTCGGCTAAAAAAAAAAAATTTATTTTTTTTTTATATTTTGTAGTTTTTTTATTAGTCTTATTTTTATTAAGTAAATTTAATTTTTCATCTCCAAAACAAGAAATTAAAAAAAATATAACTAATGAAATTATTAAACTTAAATAAAAATATTTTTCTTTCGTTAATTTTATTTATTTTTTTTACACCACTTTTTTCAGAAGATAGCGTTGATATCTGGAAAAAAGAAAATTTAAAAATAGATACAAATACAAATAAATCATTAACAGTTATTCCAGAACAACCCGAGTCAAAAATAAAAATTAACTCTCAGCCAGCAAAAGAAATTGATATCGATTCTAATTCTTTAAGTATTAGTAATAATTTGGTTTACGGGATATTTGATCCAGATCAAAATAATTTAACCTTGGATTTGTGGGTTAATTCTGACGGAAAAAAAGTTAAGGAGACATTAGATAGAATCAACAATATTAAACTTTCTTCTTTTGCAGAGGAAATATTTATTAATACTTTATTTACTATTGCTAAATTACCAAATCAAAACATGACCGATGAAGAATTTATAAATTATAAATTTAATTGGCTTATTAAAAATAACAAAGATGACCTTATAGCAATTTTTTTAAATAAAAATAGTGAATTTCCAAATAAGCAAAAAGTTATTAAATATTTAGTAGATGAAAATATCGTAAAAGGTAATTTAAAAGAGGCTTGCCAAAATATTTTTCTTATAAATAAAGATGTAAAAGATTCATACTTAGAGCAATTTAAAATTATTTGTCTCATTCAAAATGACAAAAAAACAGAAGCACAACTTACTCTTGATATATTAAGAGAGCAAAATTTATCAAATAATTTTTTTGATAAAAAAATTGATTATCTATTAGATTTAACTAAAAAGTTAGATAATAAAATTGATGATACCAACCTACTAAATTTTTATTTATCATCAATAACTATTCCAGATTTTGTTTACACTCCAAAAGCAAATACAAATAAAAAAATATGGCAATACTTAACAGCTGCAAATTTATTTAAAATTGATAATTTTGAAGATAAAGAACAACTTAAGCAATTAGAATTTGCCGTTAATGATGGTTCTTTGCCAATTTCATATATTTTTACAATTTATAAAAATATAAAATTTAACTTAAGTGATTTATTAAATGTTGAAGCAGTTTATCCAACTCTTGATGTTATAAGTGCTAGAGCTTTAATATATCAAAAAATTTTATTATCAGAAAATACCGAGGCAAAACTTAAATATATTTTTTTATTAAATGATTTGTTAAAAAAAGATAAGCTATCTAACATATCGAGAGAATATGTAGATAAAGAACTTAAATCTTTGGACCAAAATAAAATACCTTTGGCTTATAGGCAATTGGTACCTGAAAATATTATTTACAAGAAGGAGACTGAACTTAAAAGAATTAATTATAACAATGATAATTATCATACCTCAGGAATCTTAACTTTTTATACAGAGAAAAATATTTCCAAAAAACAGGTGGAAAAAGAAATTGAGAGTATTTCTAAAAAAATTAAAAAAAATAAAGAATATAAAATTTCTATAAAAGACACTATTCTTTTTGAGAGCTTAGAAAGCGATGAAATTACAATTCCTGTTGAACTTTTTGATAAAGAAAATATAAAAAATAATACTCCTTCAATAGAATTATTAAATCTAGTTAAAAATAATGAAATTGGGTTGCTTTTACTAAAAATAGTAGAACTGATAGGCCAAGATGAAATTTTAGATTTAAATGACCAAACTATTTATTTTGTTAATCATTTATCAATAAAGTCAGGTTTAAAAAAAATTAGAAATAAAATTTTGACCACAGCACTACCTGAAAGAGGCAAAATCTAATATACTAGTGATTAATGCAAATTAGAAAAATTTTAACTGAGCCCGATCCTTTTTTAAGACAAGTATCCAAGGAGGTTACAAAAGTTGATGATTCAATAAGAGAGTTAATGGATGATATGCTTGAAACAATGTATGCAGCTCCAGGAATCGGTCTAGCGGCTATACAAGTTGGGGTCCCCAAAAGAATTATTGTAATTGATTTATCAAGAGAAGAAAAAAAAACGCCACTATACTTTGTTAATCCTAAAATAATTATAAAATCAAAGAACATTTCGACCTATGAGGAAGGGTGTTTATCTGTACCCGGACAGTTTGCTGAAATAGATAGACCTGATCAGTGCCATATTACTTATCTAGATTATAATGGTCAAAAAAAAGAATTAAAAGCGGAAGGACTTTTAGCAACTTGTATTCAACACGAAATGGATCATTTAGAGGGAATTTTATTTATTGATTATTTATCAAAACTGAAAAAAAATTTTATTGTTAAAAAACTTTCAAAACAAAAAAAAGTATTAGAAAGAATAGTGGTTTAAATTAATTAAACTAATGCCACATAAAATTATTTTTATGGGAACACCCAAGTTCTCAGTTCCAACATTAGAGGCGTTAGCAAAATCTTCATACAAAATTTCTTGCGTTTATACCCAACCTTCAAAACAATCTAAAAGAGGTCATAAATTAAATTCATCACCAATACAAAAAAGCGCTGAACATTTAAATTTAATTATACGAAGCCCTAATAATTTAAACACTACTGAAGAATTTAATTTTTTTATAGATCAGAAACCAGATATTGTTGTTGTAGTTGCTTACGGACAGCTAATACCAAAAAAATTTCTAGAGATACCTAAAAAAGGTTTTATAAATATTCATGCTTCTTTGCTTCCTAGATGGCGTGGGGCAGCCCCTATTCAAAGAGCTATTATGAACTTAGATAAGGAAACAGGCATAAGTATCATGAAAATTATTGAGGAACTAGATTCAGGCCCAGTCATGAAAAAAATTAAGTTAAATATTAGCCCCTCAGACACAAGTGGTGAAATTTCAGAAAAATTATCAAAAATAGGTTCCAAAAATATTATAGAAGTTCTAGACAATATATTTGAGGACAAAGTAAAATTTATTGATCAAGAACATAATCTTGCTACTTATGCAAAAAAAATTAAAAAAAATGAAGGTAAAATAGATTGGGAAGTAAATGCCAAAGAAATTATTGGTAAAATTAATGGTTTAAATCCAGATCCTGGAGCGTGGTTTGAATACAAAAAAGTAAGATATAAAATATGGAAAGTATCGATATTTGAAAAAAAAGGACGTCCCGGAACCATTCTGGATGACAACTTCACAATAGCATGTAATGATAAATCGATAAAAATAATAGAAATCCAAAGAGAAGGAAAAAATAAATTATTACTAAAAGATTTTTTACTAGGAACAAAAATTCAAGTAGGCGACATAGTTAAGTAATGTTTAACTATCAAATTATAATTGAATATGATGGAACTAATTTTGTGGGCTGGCAAAAACAAAAAAATGGACATTCAATTCAACAAACGATTGAAAACATTTTAACTAAAATTTTAAAAAAAAAATTATACTTTATGGTTCTGGAAGAACAGACGCAGGCGTCCATGCTGAAGGTCAATCGGCTAATTTTAGTCTAAAATCTAAAATAAATAATAAATATTCTTTCCTAAATTCAGTTAATTTTTTTTTAAATAAAAAAAAGATATCTATTTTAAAAATTAATGAAAAAAAACTAGATTTTCATGCGAGATTTAGTGCAAAAAAAAGAGAATATAAGTATTTAATAATCAATCGT
>SYDM01000090.1 GCA_005801485.1 Rickettsiales bacterium | reverse complement strand
TTCTTTTTGGTGGCCTTGTACCATTATGTGGCATAGGTGTTGTATCCTTGATTGACGTGATTTTAAAACCTTTTGATTGAAATGCTCTTAATGCAGTTTCTCTTCCAGAACCTGGGCCTTTTACTTCAACAGCTAATGTTCGTAAACCTTGATCATATGCTTTTCCTCCAGCATCATCAGCAGCGACCTGAGCAGCATAAGGAGTAGATTTTCTTGATCCCTTAAAACCTTTTGCGCCCGCAGAAGACGAAGCTATAACGTTTCCACTTTCATCCGCTATAGAAATAATAGTATTATTAAAAGATGAATAAACATAAGCTATTCCTGAGGTTATATTTCTTTTAACTTTTTTCTTTTTTTTATAATTAGAAATTTTTTCAGTTTTACTTGTTTTTAAAGGTTCAATTTTTTCGTTATTGGCCTCTTTTGTATTTTCAATTTTTTTATTCATAAATTATATTTTACTTCTGTGGAGTAAGTTTTTTTCCGGCTATTGCTATAGCCTTACCTTTTCTCGTACGTGCATTGCTGTGAGTTCTTTGTCCTCTAACTGGTAATTTTTTCTTATGTCTCGTTCCTCTATAAGTAACTAAGTCTATTAATCTCTTGATATTTAAAGATACTTCTCTTCTTAAGTCTCCTTCTACTTTATGATTTTTATTAATGTATTCAGCAATCTTAACGACCTGATCTTCAGTTAAATTATTGACTCTGACATCCTCGGGTATATTTAATTTTTCACAAATTTTTTTAGAAGAGTGTAAACCAATGCCATGAATATAAGTTAAAGCTATGCTTACAATTTTATTTGGAGGAATATTAATTCCGGCTATACGGGCCATAGTTTATTGATATAATTTTAAAAAAGTTCATTTATATGGGGTTATTTCATAAAGTCAACCCTCTATAACGGTCAAATAATCATTAATTTTGCTCTGAATGCTTTCAATATCAGTTTCACCATTAAGATCTTTTACAAGATTCATTTTTTTATAGAATTTTAAAATTGGCTTAGTTGTATCTTCATAAGTTTCGTATCTTTTTACAGCAACTTTTACATTATCATCATCTCTTTTTTGTAAAAAATTACCTTTGCAGCAAGTAAGGTTTTTAGGTGGAGGATTAAAAAATTCATTAAATGTTTTTGAACATTTAGAACAAATAAGCCTACCGGCAATTCTTTTTTTTATTACGTCTAAAGAAACTTTTAATTTTATAACAATATTAATTTTTTGATTATATTTTAAAAGAAGTTTATTTAAATTTTTAGCCTGAAATAAGTTTCTAGGATAGCCATCAAATATAATTCTATTGTGATATTTTTTATTTAAAATAATATTCTCTATTAATTTATTAATAATCTCATCTGAAACTAGAGCGCCCGAATTTACAATTGAAGTAATTTTTAAACCTAACGTAGTTTTTTTTTTTATTTCATTTCTTAATAAATCACCAGTTGATAATTTATAAAGATTGAAATTTTTTACAATAAAATCAGATTGAGTACCCTTACCTGCTCCTGGAGGTCCAAAAATAATAATATTCATCGAATATTTTTTTATTTACCAAACTTTGTTTTTTTTATTAATGATTCGTATTGAGAACTCATCAATCTAGTTTGAACTTGAGTTACAGTATCCATGGCTACCACGACAACTATTAAGATTGATGTGCCGCCAAGATAAAATGGTATTGGATATTTTGAAATTAAAAATTCGGGAAGTAAACAAACAAATGTTAAATACAATGCACCAATTGTTGTTAATCTATTTAAAATAAACTCAATATATTCTGCAGATCTTTCACCTGGTCTAATGCCAGGAATGTATCCACCATATTTTCTTAAATTTTCAGCAGTCTCTTTTGGATTAAAAACAATTGAAGTATAAAAAAAAGCAAAGAAAATAATTCCTGAAGCATATAATAACATGTAGAGCGGTTGTCCTTGTGTAAACATAGACGAAATATTTAAAAAAGTATCTGAATTAGAAAACCCAAAATTAGTTAATGTTACTGGTAAAAGCAATAATGCCGAAGCAAATATTGCAGGTATTACTCCTGCAGTATTTATTTTCAGTGGCAAGTGAGAAGACTCTCCGCCATAAACTTTATTTCCCATTTGTCTTTTTGGATAGTTAATTAAAATTTTACGCATAGCTCTTTCAAAGAAAACTATAAAAAGAATAGTAAATATTACTAAAATAAAAATTAGCACAATTAATGTAGCTGATAGTGCGCCTGTCCTACCTAGTTCAAACGTAGAAGCTAAAGCTCGAGGAATTTCAGCAACAATACCAGAGAAAATAATTAATGAAATTCCGTTACCAACACCTCTTAGTGTAATTTGTTCACCTAGCCACATTAAAAAAGTTGTTCCAGCAACTAAAGATATAGTTGTTGTTATTCTAAAAGACATGCCTGGATCTAAAACTAGAGAACCAGAATTTTCTAAACCCACGGCTATTCCGTAACCTTGTAAACAGGCAATAAGCACAGTTCCATATCTTGTTAATTGAGTAATTTTTTTTCTTCCTATTTCACCTTGTTGTTTTAAATTTTTAAAGTAATCAGAAACACCTGTTAAAAGTTGAATAATAATAGAAGAGGATATGTAAGGCATAATCCCAAGAGCAAAAATTGCCATACGAGTAACAGCTCCACCAGAAAAAACGTTAAACATTCCAAGTAAACCTTTTTGAACCTCGCTCATTGCTTGAGTTAAGGCTTGGGGATCTATACCAGCTAAAGGAACAAAAGTTCC
This sequence comes from Rickettsiales bacterium, assembly GCA_005801485.1. Next base: position 6,796 of record SYDM01000090.1, on the reverse strand, counting down.
AATTCTATAAACAATTAAAATTCCTATAGTAAAAAAAATTCTACTTTTTAGATCGTTAGCTTTAGTAAAAGCACCTTGACTAAAATTTTCGTTCGACATTATGATTTCTATTTTTTAGGAGTATTAGGGGATTCAGTAAGTTTTTTTGCTATACTTTTAATATTTTGTTTAGGAACAAAACTTTTAAGGATATTTAATGTGCCTCCAGCTTTTTCAATTTTAGCTTGAGCTTGTTTAGAGACATAATTTGTAGTTATATTAACTTTATTTTTTAAATCACCATCACCTAATATCTTTAATTTAATATAACTCCTATTTAAAATTTTTTTATCTTGTAAAAATTTTAAATTGATTGGAGTATTAAGGTCAATTCTTTTTTTATCGTGAAATTCTTGCAATTGTGACAAATTAATTATTGCAGTGACATCGGGAGCAAAAGATTTAAAGCCTCTCTTTGGTAATCTTCTGTACAGAGGCGTTTGGCCGCCTTCAAAAGCATTAATGGCAACACCACGTCTTGCTTTTTGCCCTTTTATACCTCTACCACCGGTTTTACCTTTGCCCGAACCAATACCTCGACCTCTTCTGATTTTTTTAGTATTTGTTTTTAATAAATTATTTAATTTCATTTTGAATTTTCTCTCTTAGAAACTATTTCAGATATTTTTTTTCCTCTCATTGCCGATAAAAGCTTAGGTGAAGATTGAGATAATAAAGCGTCCATAGAAGCTTTTACTACGTTATGTGGATTTGCCGAACCAACTGATTTAGCAACAATATCTTGTATACCAAGTACGTCACAAACGGCTCTGATAGGCCCCCCTGCAATAATACCGGTTCCTTCTGGAGCAGATCTTAAAATAACTTTTCCAGATCCGTTTCTACCTTTAACATCATGATGTAAAGTTCTTCCGTCTTTAAGAGAAATTTTTATTAAATTTTTAGAAGCATCATCAGTTGCTTTTTTAATTGCGTCCGGAACTTGTTTCGATTTACCAGATCCAATTCCGATAGTTCCTTTCCTATTGCCTATAACCACTAAAGCTGCAAAACCAAATCTTCTTCCGCCTTTAACAACTTTGGTAATTCTGTTTATGGCTACAAGTCTTTCTTTAAATTCGCTCTCTTTTTTTTGCCATTCAGCCATTTAAAACTCTAATCCGTTCTTTCTTAGTGAGTCAGCAAACAATTTTATACGACCGTGATATTTATAAGCTCCTCTATCAAAACAAACTTTTGTAATTTTTTTTTCTACAGCTCTTTTTGCTAAAGTTTCTCCCAATAATATTGAAATTTCGCTTTTCTTTTTTTTTTGAGATTTAATTTCTTTTTCTATTGATGAGGCTGAAACAAGAGTTTTTTTTGCTTTATCATCAATAATTTGTGCTGAAAGATTTTTCAAAGATCTAAAAATTGAAACACGGTATCTGTTAGATACAGATTTTAATTTTTTTCTATTTCTAAGTTCTCTTTTTTTAATATTATTCAATTTTTTCATACTATTTCTTTTTGCCCTCTTTTCTAAAAACGAATTGACCTCTTTCTCTAATACCTTTACCTTTATAAGGCTCAACTGGTTTAAGAGCTTTAATATCCGAAGCAACTTTAGAAACTAATGCTTTATCTACTCCGGTAATAGTAATGGTAGTCATCTTTTCTACGGTGATTTTAACTTCTTTTGGAATATTAAAATTTATATCATGGCTAAAACCAAGTTGAAGATTTAGCACGTCACCTTTTAGATTTGCTTTAAAGCCTACGCCAGTTATATCTAAAATCTTTTGGTGGCCTTTTGAAACTCCATGAATCGCATTATTAATTAAACTTCTATATGTCCCCCACATTACTGAGGTTTTTTTATCTATATCTTTAATTAATGGTTTAATATTAAATTCATTTTTTTCGTTCATTGAAGTTGAAAATATCTTATCGTTTATAGATAACGTTTTAGAGCCTTTTGGTCCTACAATGGTAATATTACCATTTGTAGAATTCACTGAAGAATCTTTAGGTATTATAATTTTTTTTTTTCCAATTTTAGACATTAAAATACTTTGCAAATTACTTCGCCACCAATATTGTTTTTTCTAGCGTCAATATCAGACATAACTCCTTTGGTAGTTGATATAATCGCCAAACCTAAGCCATTTTGAATTCTAGGTATGCTTGCTGCTCTTGAATAAACTCTTCTACCCGGTTTTGAAATTCTTTTTATATCTTTTATTACTGGATTGCCTTCGTAGTATTTTAGATCAACAATTAATGAAATTTTATTATTTTCTTTTTTTTCGATATAATAGCTAGTTATAAAACCTTCGGTTTTTAAAACTTCCAAAATTTTAAGCCGCAAAGTAGATGATGGCATTTCAACTTTTGCGAGTAATCTTTGTTGACCATTTCTAATTCTTGTTAACATATCTCCTATTGGATCCATAAAAGTCATATTTTATCCTTACCAGCTAGATTTTGTCATACCTGGAATCTTGCCAGATGACGCCATCTCTCTAAGTGCTATCCTAGATATTTTTAATTTTCTATAAACACCATGTGATCTACCTGTTATCTCACATCTATTTACTACTCTTATTTTTGCTGAATTTTTTGGTAACTTATTTAATTTAAGTTGAGCTGTAAATCTTTCGGACAAAGGTAATTTTTTGTTTTTAATTATTTTTTTTAAAGCCATTCTTTTTTTTGAAAACTTTTGCACTAGCTTTATTCTTTTTAGGTTCCTTTGTATTGAGCTTGTTTTTGCCATATATTAGTTTTTAGTTGAATGAGTTAATGGAAAATTAAATTCTTTTAAAAGTGCAATTGTTGCTTCTTTAGATTTGCTTGTAGTAACTAGTGTAATATCCATACCTCTTATTTTATCTACTTTATCAAAATTAACTTCTGGAAAAATTATATGTTCTTTAATTCCAAAGCTATAATTTCCAAACTTATCTACTCCATTTAAGCTTAGTCCTCTAAAATCTTTAATTCTTGGTAAGGCAATATTAACTAATCTATCAATAAACTCATACATTCTTGTTGATCTTAAATTAACTTTTATACCAGCTGCAAAACCTTTTCTAGTTTTGAAATTTGATATAGATTTTTTATATTTTGTCACAACTGCTTTTTGACCAGCTAACAATGTTACATCATCTTGAAAAGCTTTAACTTTTTTTGCATCTGAGGCATCTTCGCCTAAACCCATATTAAGAACAATTTTGGTAAATCTTGGGGCTTGATGTTTATTCTTATAATTCAATTTTATCATTAACTTTGGTAAAATCTCTTTTTCATATATGTTTTTTAATCTAGGTATCATTTGAACATTTTTTCACTTTTTTTTTTAGCTTCTAAATTTTTTACATTCGAATAATGAATAAAACTCTCTTTTGAAATTATTCCACCTTTATTTTCTTTTGTTGGTTTCTGATGTTTTTTTACTAAATTAATACCTTTAACTTTTAACTTATTTAATTTTCTATTAATTTCAATAACTTCACCGGTTTTTCCCTTGTCTTGACCGGTAATAATCTTAACTTGATTTCCTTTTTTAATTATCATGATTATAAAACCTCTGGAGCTAATGAAATAATTTTTGTATGTCCTGCAGCTCTCAATTCTCTTGTAACAGGCCCAAATATTCTAGTTCCAATGGGTTCACCTTTTTCATCGGTTAACACAACAGCATTGCTATCAAATTGAATTTTTGATCCGTCGTCTCTAAAAATTTCTTTTTTAGTTCTAACAACTACAGCTCTGTGCACTGAGCCTTTTTTAACTTTACCTTTTGGAATGGCATCTTTAACGCTAATTACTATTACATCTCCAACACCAGCATATCTTCTTTTGGATCCGCCAAGAACTTTAATGCATTCAACTCTTTTTGCGCCTGTATTATCAGCTACTTGTAATTCCGTTTGAACCATTATCATTATATTATAACCTCCCAGGTTTTCTTTTTTGAAATAGGAGCGCATTCGATAATTTCAACAACATCTCCCTCTTTAAATTTATTATTTTCATCGTGAGCATGATATTTTTTTGTTTTAGATATAACTTTTCCATAAAAAGGATGTTGAAATTTTCTAATAACTTCTACAACAACTGTTTTGTTGCTTTTTGAACTTACAACTTTACCTTTTAAGACTCTTTTAGTCATTTAGAAACCTTGTTATTAATTGTTGTATATAATCTTGCAATACTTTTTTTAATTTCATTATATTGAGCTGGATTTTCAGTCTGACCATTAATTTTCTTAAATCTGATATTAAATAAATCTTTTTTAAAAGTTTGGATTTGTTTAATAGCTTGATCCTCTGTTAATTTTTTATTTTCTTTTTTATTTTTTGCCATTTTATCTCTTAATAAATTTAGTTTTAATTGGAAGTTTTGCAGATGCTTTATAAAGAGCAACTCTAGCAACTTCTTCTGTTACTCCATCGACTTCAAATAAAATTCTTCCTGGTTTTACTCTACATGCATAATATTCTGGGTTTCCTTTGCCTTTACCCATTCGAACTTCGGTTGGTTTCTTGGACACCGGGATGTTTGGAAATATTCTTGTCCAAACTCTTCCTGTTCTTTTCATATATCTTGTTAAAGCAACTCTTGCTGCCTCTATTTGTTTTCCAATAACTCTATTTGGCTCAAGAGCTTTAAGGCCATAAGAACCGTAATTTAGAACTATCGCTCTTGATGAATTTCCGTGTATTCTGCCTTTAAAGGCTTTTCTATATTTAGTTCTGACTGGCTGTAGCATTTCTATTTTTTACTCTTTCTTTTTTTTCCTGATCAACATCTTTTTCAAATAATTGACCTTTATAAATCCAAACCTTAATTCCAATAATTCCATATGTAGTTAAAGCTTCAGCGGTACCGTAGTTAATATTAGCTCGTAAAGTATGCGAAGGTATACTTCCGTCTCTTTCCCATTCTGTTCTGGCTATTTCATTTCCAGCTAATCTTCCACTAACCATAACTTTTATTCCCAGAGCACCTAATCTAATAGCCGATTGCATTGCTCTTTTCATTGCTCGTCTGTAGGCAATTCTTTTTACTAATTGGGCTGCTATATTTTCTGCAACTAAGTACGCATCAAGCTCAGGTTTTTTTATTTCCTTAATATTGATTGTAATTTCAGAATCTTTTGAAATTTTAAGAACGTTTAATTTAATCTTTTCAATATCAGCTCCTTTTTTACCAATTACAAAACCAGGTCTTGAGGTGTGGATTGAAACAATCAATTTTTTTCCAGATCTTTCTATAATAATATCTGACACTCCGGAATTTAAAATGTTTTTTTGGATATACTTTCTAATTTTAAAATCTTCAATTAAATATTTGCCAAATTCTTTTTTTTTAGCAAACCAAATAGAGTCCCAACCACGGTTAACTCCAAGTCTAAAAGCGATTGGATTAATTTTTTGTCCCATATTTATTTTTTAACCTCTTTTTTTTCACCTAATATAATTGTAATTCTACTAAATGGTTTTTTGATTGGACTTGCTCTTCCTTTAGCTCTTGCCATAAATCTTTTCATTACAATTGATTTTCCAACATATGCTTCTTTAATATAAAGATTGTCAATGTCATATTGATAATTGTTTTCAGCATTAGCGACAGCGGATTGAACTGTTTTTTTAACATCGTGTGCTATTCTTTTTCTTGTAAATTCTAAATCTCTGATAGCTACGTTAGCTTTTTTACCTCTTATAAAGTCTAAAATTAAAGCAATTTTACGTGTGCTAGATCTTACATTTTTATTTACAGCTGTTACTGTTAAATTATTTTTTTCCACTTGCACCTACCTTCTTATCACTGTCATTAGTAACTGTTGCTGCAACTTTCTTATCAGCTGGTGTATGTCCTCTGAAAGTTCTTGTTGCTGCAAATTCACCAAGCTTATGTCCAACCATTTCTTCTGAGATGGTTATGTTTATAAATGATTTTCCATTGTGGATTAAAAAACTATGACCAACGAAATCGGGAATTATTGTTGAATTTCTAGACCAAGTTTTAATTGGTTTTTTTGGTTCACCTGATTTGATTTTATCAATTTTTTTTAAAAGACTTGGGTGCACAAAGGGTCCTTTCCAAACAGATCTAGCCATAGTTATTTTCTTTTCTTTCTTCTTGAAACTATTAATTTATCACTTCGCTGAGGCTTTCTAGTTTTTAATCCTTTTGCTGATTGACCCCAAGGAGATACCGGATGTCTGCCTCCAGACGTTTTACCTTCTCCACCACCAAGAGGATGGTCTACTGGGTTCATAGCAACCCCTCGTGATTGAGGTCTTTGCCCTTTCCATCTCCATCTTCCAGCTTTTCCATATTTAATATTTTTTTGATCTGGGTTTGATACAGCACCAATTGTAGCCATACAATTAAAAGAAACTTTTCTTGTTTCACCTGAACCCAATCGGATAATCGCATGTTCAGCATCTAAACCTGATAAAGTAGCTGAGGATCCAGCTGATCTAGCTAATTTTCCACCTGTACCTGGTACTAATTCAATATTATGAATTTCTGTACCTTGAGGAATGTCTTTTAATTCTAAACAGTTTCCAATTTTAATTTCAACACTTTTTCCAGCTTCAACAGTGTCTCCAACTTTTAATTTTTGTGGGCAGATAATGTATTTCATATCATTATCTTCATATTTAATTAAAGCAATATATCCTGTTCTATTTGGATCATATTCTATTCTTTCCACAACGCCTTTGATATTGCGTTTAGATCTTAAAAAATCAATTATTCTATATTTATGTTTGTGACCACCACCTCTGTGTCGTGATGTTAT
>SYDM01000089.1 GCA_005801485.1 Rickettsiales bacterium | reverse complement strand
CGGTGTTGAAGAAGCTAAAGAAGAAGTTCAAGAAATAGTTGAGTTTTTAAAAGATCCTAAAAAATTTAGTAGACTAGGGGGAAAAATTCCAAAAGGAGCATTATTAATTGGCCCTCCAGGAACTGGAAAAACTTTATTAGCAAAAGCCATTGCTGGCGACGCTAATGTTCCTTTTTTTTCTATTTCCGGATCTGACTTTGTAGAAATGTTTGTTGGTGTAGGAGCTACAAGAGTTAGAGATATGTTTGAACAAGGAAAAAAACATTCTCCTTGTATTATTTTTATAGATGAGATTGATGCTGTTGGCAGAAGTAGAGGTGCAGGACTAGGTGGAGGAAATGACGAGAGAGAACAAACACTTAACCAGCTTCTAGTTGAGATGGACGGATTCGATACCAATGAAGGAATTATATTAATTGCTGCAACGAATAGACCAGATGTATTAGATCCAGCTCTATTAAGACCAGGTAGATTTGACAGACAGGTTGTTGTTGGAAATCCAGATATTCTTGGAAGAGAAGCTATATTAAAAGTACATGTTAAAAAAATAAACGCTGGTCCAGATGTTAAGCTTAGAACTATTGCAAGAGGTACTCCTGGTTTTTCAGGCGCAGATTTAGCTAACTTAGTAAACGAGTCAGCGCTGTTAGCCGCTAGAAAAAATAAGAGAGTAGTCACAATGGCAGATGTTGAAGAAGCAAAAGATAAAGTCATGATGGGAGCTGAAAGAAAATCTATGGTCATGAGCGAAGATGAAAAAAAATTAACTGCTTATCACGAAGGTGGACACGCAATCGTAGCATTAAATGAAAAAGCTTCTGATCCAATACATAAAGCTACTATTATTCCAAGAGGTAGAGCTCTAGGTATGGTTATGAGACTTCCTGAGAGAGATCAACTTTCTGTAACTAGAGAAAAAATGTATTCAGATATTGCTGTAGCTATGGGCGGTAGAATTGCAGAAGAATTAATTTTTGGCCATGACAAAGTAACTTCTGGAGCATCATCTGATATTGACATGGTGACTAGATTGGCAAAAAATATGGTTACTCGTTACGGTATGAGTACAGAATTAGGTCCTATTGCATATGGAGAAAATGAAGAAGAAGTATTTTTAGGAAGGTCAGTGACAAGAACACAAAACATGTCCGAGGAAACTGCTAATAAAGTTGATTCCGAAGTTAAAAAAATAGTTGAAACTGGATATGCAAGAGCTAGAAAAGTCTTAACTGAAAAAATTGACGATCTTCATAAGCTAGCAAAAGCTTTATTGGTTTATGAAACTTTAACAGGTGAAGAAATTAAAGATTTAATATTTAAAAACATTGCTCCTAAGAAACTGATAGATTCTGAAGAAGACAAAGATAAAAAAGAATCTTCAGCTTTAGGTTCTCTAGGCCTAAAACCAAACCCAGTTCATTAATTAAAGATTCATGAGAAAGTATTACACTCGTGCGTGTAATTTCTATCATGGTTTACAAGCTCAAAACTTAATTAAAAAAAAATTAGCTTTACCACTTGGTGGAAAAAAAAACTTAGCTTTTGATCATCTTGAAATTTTATCAAGAAACAATAAAAGCAAATTCATTCATGTAAAAGAAGTTCATACTTTACAAAAAAAAATAAAAAAAATTATTCAAAATGATTTAAAAAAAATTATACTTAAGAGACAAAACCTAACTAAAAATTCAAAATTTTCTGAGCCACTAATTATGGGTATTTTAAATCTAACCCCTGACAGTTTTTCAGATGGAGGACTTTTTAATCAATCACATAAGGCTTTCTTACATATACAAAATATGATCGATAAAGGAGCAAATATTATTGATGTGGGAGGCGAGTCTACAAGACCTGGATCAAAAGACATTCCATTTCAAATTGAATGGAAAAGATTGGAAAAAGTTATAACTCAATTTAAAAAAAAATACCCTAAAATATTTTTATCTATTGATACCCGAAAATCTGAAATAATGATGAAAGCTATTAAAAACAAATCAGATTTAATAAATGATATTTCTGCTTTTAATTATGATGCAACTGCTATTGATAAAATAAAAGATATTAATGTCTGGAAAGTACTTCATCACATGCAAGGCATACCTAATACTATGCAAATTAAACCAAAATATAAAGATGTTTTATTAGATTTATATGATTTTTTTGAAAAAAAATTAAATACTGATTTTAAAAAATTTAAATATAAAAAATTTATTATTGATCCTGGTATCGGTTTTGGAAAAAATCTGAAACATAATTTGATACTTATGAATAAAATTTCTTTGTTTCATTCTCTTGGTTTTTTATTGTTAATAGGCACTTCTAGAAAAAGATTTATCAATCAAATTTCAGGATCTTTTGATAGCAAAGAAAGGATTGGCGGAACCTTGGCTTCTATTTTATATACTTTATCGCAAGGTGTACAAATATTTAGAGTACACAATGTTCATGAAGTTAAACAAGCTTTAATGGTTTTTAAAAAAATAATTTCTATTTAATGTCAAAAAAATATTTTGGTACAGACGGAATAAGAGGAACAGTTAATCAGGGCCATATTAATGGAGAAAGATTCTTTAAATTTGGTCTAGCTGCTGGCACTTATTTTATAAATCAGAAAAAAAGTAAACAAACTGCAATTATTGCAAAAGATACAAGATTATCTGGTTACACCTTAGAGCCAGCATTAGTTTCAGGTTTAGCTTCTGCAGGAATGCATGTTTATACTTTAGGTCCTTTACCCACCAATGGTTTGGCCATGTTGACAAAAAAAATGAAAGCTAATATGGGCATTATGATTACAGCTTCACATAATCCTCACTATGATAATGGACTAAAATTGTTTGCCCCAGATGGCTTAAAATTATCAGATAAAATTGAAAAGAAAATTGAAAAAATAATTGATTCTAAAACTTCAATGCATCTTTCAAAACCAAGTACCCTAGGTCGCGTAAAACGCTTAGAGGACGCTAACGAAAATTATATTAAAATTTTAAAAAGTAATTTTAAAAAAGATTTCAACCTTAAAGGGATGAAAATTGTTCTTGATTGTGCAAATGGTGCTGGTTATAAAGCAGGCCCAAAACTTTTTTCTTCACTTGGTGCAAAAGTAATCTCAATTGCAGCAAAACCCAATGGAGTAAATATTAATGATAAATGTGGGTCAACTTATCCAGAAAATATCAGAAGAGCTGTTATAAAACATAAAGCAGATCTGGGTGTAGCTTTAGATGGTGATGCTGATCGAATAATCTTATGTGATGAAAAAGGAAAGATCATTGATGGAGACCAAATAATAGCCATGTTAGCTAAAAGATGGAAAGCAAAAAAACTTTTAAAAGGTGGAGTGGTAGGGACATTAATGTCTAATTATGGACTAGAAAGTTACTTTAAATTGCAAAATATTAAATTTGTTAGAGCTAACGTTGGAGATCGATATGTTAAAGAAAAGATGAAGGCTTATAAATATAATTTAGGCGGTGAACAATCTGGTCATATCATTCTAGGAAAATTTGCAACAACAGGAGACGGTTTGTTAGTAGCTTTGGAAGTTCTATATTCATTAAGAAAAGTTAAAAAAGCTAGTAAATTATTTAATGTCTTTGAATCTATTCCACAGATATTAGAAAATGTTGTAATAAAAGATAAAAATATAATTTTTCACTCAAAAACTCAACAAGCTATTAAGAAAGCAAAAAAATTAATTAAAAATCAAGGAAGGCTATTAGTAAGAAAATCTGGAACAGAATCTAAAATAAGAATTATGGGTGAGTCAAAAAATAAACCACTTTTACAAAAATGCATCCAAATCATAAAAAAATCTATAAAATAATTTGAAACCTAGATCTAAAGTATTAATTATAGCTGGCTCAGATTCATCGGGCGGAGCAGGTATACAGGCCGATATTAAAACAGTTACTTCGCTTGGTTCTTACGCCATGACAGCTATTACTGCAGTCACAGCTCAAAATACTACTGGTGTAAATTCAATTGTAAGCATAAATCCAAAGGAAATTTTTAAGCAAATAGTTTTTACTTGTAAAGACATAAAACCTGATGCCATAAAAATTGGCATGCTTCATTCACCTAATGTTATTAAAGCGGTTATTTCAGCTCTTAACAAAATTAAAGTTTTAAAAGTTGTCTTAGATCCAGTTATGATCTCAAAAAGTGGCGCTAAATTAATAAACAATAAAGCTATTGATATTTTAAAAAGAAAATTAATTAAAAAAACCCTTTTGATTACACCTAATATTCCCGAAGCAGAAGTTTTAACTAAAATAAAAATAAATAATACTAAAGACATGATAAAAGCAGCTCATATTTTATTAAAATTAGGCGCTAGGAATGTTTTAATTAAAGGAGGTCACCTTAAATCTAAAATTATGCAAGATATTTTAGTAAATAAAAAAATAATTAAGGTTTTTAAAAATAAAAAATTTTTAACCAAAAACACTCATGGCACAGGTTGTACTTTATCCAGTGCTATAGCCACCTATTTATCGTGTGGAAAACTTTTAAATAAATCCTGTAGGCTTGGAATTAAATATGTTAACGAAGCAATAAGATCTAACCTTAATATAGGTAAAGGCAATGGCCCAATTAATCATTTAAATTCAATAACTGTAAAAAATATATATAAATAATAATGAAAAATATTGTAGTGGTGGGGTCTCAATGGGGAGATGAAGGAAAAGGAAAAATTGTTGATTGGTTGTCTGAGCAAGCCGATATAGTTGTAAGATTTCAAGGTGGTCACAATGCTGGACATACTTTAGTTATTAATGGAAAAGTTTTTAAATTAAGACTATTACCGTCTGGCATAGTTCGAGAAGGTAAAATTTCTATTTTAGGTAATGGAGTTGTAATCGACCCTTGGGCATTACTTGATGAGATAAAAGAAATTAAAAAACAGGGTATTAATGTTACTACTGAAAATTTTATGATTTCAGAAACAGCTTCTTTAATTCTTCCTTTCCATAAAGAGATGGATGATATAAAAGAAGATTCAGCTGGCGCAGTAAAAATAGGAACCACAAGAAGAGGTATAGGACCTTGTTATGAGGACAAAGTTGGAAGACGTTCTATTCGTGTAATGGACTTAAGATCCAAAAGTAATTTAGATGCTAGATTAGAGAATGTTTTGCTTCATCACAATGCTATTCGAAAAGGTTTAAAAAAGAAAGTTTATAAAAAAAATGATCTTAAAAAAGATCTTTTAAAGCTTGCTCCAGAAATTTTAAAATTTGCACAACCTATTTGGTTAAAAATAGATGAATTTAGAAAAAAAAAAAAGAAAATACTATTTGAAGGCGCTCAAGGGATACTTTTGGATGTTGACCACGGTACCTATCCATTTGTAACCTCATCCAATACAGTTCCTGCTATGGCCGCTATAGGAACGGGATGTGATCCAAATACTGTTGATTATGTTCTAGGGATTACCAAAGCATACACCACAAGAGTGGGAAGCGGTCCTTTTCCAACAGAACTAACTGACAAAATAGGCGAAAGTCTAGGTGAACGAGGAAAAGAGTTTGGAACAGTTACTGGAAGAAAAAGAAGATGCGGTTGGTTTGATGGAGTTTTAGTTCGTCAGACAATAAAAATATCAGGCATTACTGGGATTGCCCTAACAAAAATTGATGTATTAGATGAGCTTGATAAAATAAAAATGTGTGTTCAATATGAATTAGAT
>SYDM01000011.1 GCA_005801485.1 Rickettsiales bacterium | reverse complement strand
GATGTTAAAGTTGGAGACACCGTACTTTTTGGAAAATGGTCTGGTACAGAAGTTAAAATAGATAATAAAGAATATAGCATCATGAAAGAATCTGACATCATGGGAATTTCAAAAAACAAGTAAGTTATAGATTAAAAAAAAGGAGATAAAAATGGCGAAAGTTATTAAATTTGGAATAGAAGCGAGAGCAAAAATGATGAATGGAGTAGACATTTTAGCTAACGCTGTCAAAGTAACATTGGGGCCTAAAGGTCGTAATGTTGTAATGGACAAATCTTATGGTGCACCAAGAACAACAAAAGATGGTGTTACAGTGGCAAAAGAAATTGAGCTTGAAGACAAATTTGAGAACATGGGTGCTCAGATGGTAAAAGAAGTTGCTAGCAAAACAAATGAAAATGCTGGTGACGGAACGACTACAGCAACTATTCTTGCACAAGCTATTGTTAAAGAAGGATTAAAATATGTGACTGCTGGAATGAACCCAATGGATCTTAAACGTGGGATTGATAAAGCAGTTGAGTTTGTAATAGATAAATTAAAAACAAGTTCTAAAAAAGTAAAAACTAATGAAGAAGTTGCTCAGGTAGGAACAATTTCTGCAAATGGTGAAAAATCAATTGGTGATATGATTTCAAAAGCTATGCAAAAAGTAGGTAATGAAGGAGTGATTACAGTTGAAGAAGCTAAAGGTTTTGAAACTGAACTTGATGTTGTTGAGGGTATGCAGTTTGATAGAGGATATTTATCTCCATACTTTGTAACAAATACTGAAAAAATGATTACAGAACTAGAGAACCCTTTAGTTCTTTTAGTTGAAAAAAAATTAGCAAACTTACAAGATATGGTACCGTTACTTGAAGCAGTTGTTCAAGCAGGTAGACCTTTAATGATAGTTGCTGAAGATGTTGAGGGTGAAGCTCTTGCAACTTTAGTAGTTAACAAGCTTAGAGGTGGACTAAAAGTTGTAGCAGTTAAAGCTCCTGGTTTTGGTGATAGAAGAAAATCTATGCTTGAAGACATTGCAATTTTAACAGGTGGTCAAGTTATTTCTGAAGATTTAGGGATAAAACTAGAAAATGTTAAAATCAGTGATCTTGGTTCTTGTAAAAAAGTTAAAATTGATAAAGAAAATAGTACAATCGTAAGCGGAGATGGTAAAAAATCTGACATTGAAGCAAGATGTAATCAAATCAGAAAAGAAATTACTGAAACAACATCTGACTACGATAAAGAAAAACTTCAAGAAAGATTAGCAAAACTTGCTGGAGGTGTTGCTGTTATTAAAGTTGGCGGCGCTACAGAAGTTGAGGTTAAAGAAAGAAAAGATAGAGTTGAAGACGCATTAAACGCTACAAGAGCTGCCGTTGAAGAAGGTGTAGTAATTGGTGGTGGTTGTGCTCTTCTTTATGCTTCTCTTAAACTAGATGAAGTTAAAACTAAAGGCGATGATCAGAAAGCTGGTGTAGAAATTGTTAAAAAAGCTTTACAAGCTCCTATTAGACAAATTACAGAAAACGCTGGTGTTGATGGTGCTGTCATTGTTGGAAAATTAATTGAAGCCAACAAACTAACACAAGGTTACGATGCTCAAACTGAAGAGTATTGTGACATGTTCACAAGAGGAATTATTGACCCTACTAAAGTTGTAAGATCAGCATTACAAGATGCTGCTTCAATAGCGGGATTGCTAATTACAACTGAAGCTATGATCGCAGACAAACCAGAAGAAAAAGACGCCGGTGGTGGAATGCCTGGTGGTGGAATGGGTGGAATGGGTGGCATGGGTGGCATGGGAATGTAATACCATTCCTACATAGGAACATTTTAAAAACAAAAATTAAACAGATTATAAACCCTCAGAAAGAAATTTCTGGGGGTTTTTTATTTATTAACTAGAAATTTAATTACATCATTAACATTTTTATCTGGTGGAAAAACTGGATAAAAATATTTTATGATTTTATTATTACTTAATATCAAAGTAATTCTTTTTATTAATTTCATATGTTCAACTTCAAAAATAGGTAATTTTAATTGATTAGCAAATTCAAGTTTTTCATCTGATAGAACTTGATAAGGTAGACTTAATCTCTTAACCATCTCTTTTTGATATTGATTATTTTGAGTTGATAGTCCAAAAATATTATCTACGTTTAATTTTTTAAGTTGATTAAAATTATCTCTAAATGAACAGGATTGAGGAGTACATCCTCTTGCTCCAGGTATGTTATCCCAATTATCAGGTAATGGTTTGTCTGGTTGACCAGTCATCGGATAAATATAAATGATTGTTAGACCTTTAATCTCAGATAACTCCACTAATTTATCGTCAGTAGTCTTAAGTTTGACTTGTTTAATAGTATAATTGTTTAAATGACTTAAGTTCTCTTTACCTTTTGGTGCTGGAATTTTAGACCAATCTACATTTGTTAAGTTTTTTTGGTTCATAATATATGTAAAAAAATTAAGTTATTTTATGAACTATAAATATTAAAATTTTTTTAACAAGCAAACTATCTTTTGAATTGCTTTGGGATTTCTTTGTTAAAGTGATGAAGATTTATTAAAAAGACTTTGATTTACTTACTTTTTTACAAATATAGCAGTGATGTAATGTCATTCCTACATAGGAACATTTTAAAAAAAAAATTAAACAGATTATAGACCCTCGGAAAGAAATTTCTGGGGGTTTTTTTTAAAAATATAAATTATTTTAAATTTTTTATAAAACAAAAAAATCTTTAATCACATTAAGGATTAAACTTTAATATAATTTCTTTTTCACTAGCGTCATTTGGGAAATCAAGTAAATTTGGAAGTCTATTTACTTCACCTATCTTAATGGGAAATTTATCAAACGTAACTTCAAACACAGTGATATCTCCATTCAGATCAGTTTTTGCACAGTTATTTCCGTGAATATGTATTAAAGTAAGATCCAGATGTTTAACAAAGTTATGTATTCTGTCTTTATGAAGATCACAATCATGAAATTCTATAACCAAACCTAATAATTTATCTTGGTTAGACAAAATCGAGTCTAAAATTCTATACTCACTTCCCTCTATATCAATTTTAATAAAAACACCCCCCCCCCCCCGGTATTTTATTTAAAATTTCGTCTAACTCATTATAAAAAATTCTTTTTTTTATTAAATTTAATTTTTTTTCAATTTTTAAAAAACTAAAATAATTTTTTACTAAATTATTTAAATATTGAAAGTTTTTATTATATAATACAAATAATAATTGCTTAATTATATTTTTAATTAAAAATTTTTTATCTAAATTATCATCAACGCATTTCACAATTACATTCGATGTATTTTTTTTTAAGAAATCTTCTTCAAACGACCAATCATCACCTATCCCTAAACTAATTAAATACCTGCTGCTTTCTAAAGAATTTCTTCCTACTAAATACCCACCATCATTATTTTTACCTATTCTAATTAAATCAAAATTATAACTAGGTCTTAAAATTTTATCTAATGACATTAACAATTAAATTAAATGTAAATTTTTTTTTTTTATCTTTTAGTTTACTCTAAAGTTAAACGGTTGGGAACAAATTTCAAAGAAGTCATCTTCCGTATATTGACCTAAGTTGCCACCGCTCAAAGAAGTATTCAAAGAAGTTTTTAAGAAACGTAATGAAACCAACACTTATTCATTCAGAGAATGGGAATGTAATACCATTCTTAAATCAAAATACTCTAAAAAAATTAAAAGGGCTAATTTTTTAGCCCTTTTTTTTTATCTTGCTCAGTAATTTTTTAATTAAAACTTTTTTATATTTATCTCTCAAAGATTTTTTTGAAACTAAAATACAAGCAGAAGATTTAAGAATAACTCCATCTTTCAAAACTCTCAATTTGTTCGCTTTTAATGTTTCTCCGGTTGAAGTGATGTCAGTAATAATTTCAGATTGATCAGTAAATGGATATACTTCAGTTGAACCTAAACTGTTTACAATCTTATATTGATTTAGGCCTTTTGAAACTAAAAACTCATTTGTTAAATTAAAATATTTAGTAGCAACTCTTAATTTACGAACATTCTTATCTTTAAATTCAAAAGAAATTTCCTCGAGATCAGCAATCGTTTGAACGTCTATCCAAGCATCGGGTACGGCAACTACGAGTTCTGCAAAACCAAAATTTAAACG
>SYDM01000088.1 GCA_005801485.1 Rickettsiales bacterium | reverse complement strand
AATTCTGCCTTTACCAATTTCAAGCGTTTCATTTATATTTGGCAATTCAACTCCGACCCCATCTCCTCTTGGATATCTAAATGCGCATGGTCTATCATTAATTTTAACTGCGGTATTAATCATTCTCACAAGTTCAGCTTCATCACTTGCGGCCATAACTATAAAATTAGGAAGTGTAGATAGATAAGTAATATCAAAAGAGCCTGCGTGCGTTGGTCCGTCTGCACCAACTAAACCGGCTCTATCAATAGCAAATCGTACAGGTAAAGATTGAATAGCAACATCGTGAACCACCTGGTCATAAGCACGTTGTAAAAAAGTAGAATAAATTGCAGCAAAAGGTTTGTAGCCTTCGGTTGTTAGTCCGGCTGCAAAAGTAACAGCGTGTTGCTCGGCTATGCCTACATCAAACATACGATCTGGAAACCTTTTTTCAAAAATATCCATTCCCGTTCCTGAAGGCATAGCTCCAGTTATTCCTATAATTTTTGTATCTTGCTCAGCGTGCTTTACTAAAGTTTCAGCAAATATTTTTGTATAAGATTGGGTATTAGATTTACTTTTTGTTTGCTCGCCAGTTATGACATTAAATTTAGCAACCCCATGATATTTATCACCTGATTCTTCTGCGGGTTTATAACCTTTTCCTTTTTGCGTAATAGCATGAATTAAAACTGGTCCTTCATGATTCGAATTTTTTACATTCTCTAAAACTTGAATTAAATTATCAACATCATGACCATCGATAGGGCCAATATAATAAAAACCAAGTTCACTAAATAATGTTCCACCACTAACTAATCCTTTAATTAAATTTTCAGCTCTAGCTGTTTTTTCTGCAAACCTTTTTGAAAAAGCTGAAATAACCATTTTTACAGTTTCTCGAAAACTAAAGTAAAACTTTCCAGACATAAGTTTTACAAGATACTTGCTCATTGCGCCAACTGGTTTTGCAATTGACATTTCATTATCATTTAAAATTACAATAAGTCTTGATTTAAGTACGCCTGCATTATTCATGGCTTCATAGGCCATTCCCGCACTCATAGCACCATCGCCGATAACTGCTATGACATTATTGTTATCGTTTGACAATTTTTTTGCAACAGCCATGCCTAGAGTTGAGGAAATTGAAGTTGAACTATGCGCTGCTCCAAATGGATCATATTCACTTTCTGATCTTTTAGTAAAACCAGATAGACCTCCCCCTTTTCTTAAAGTTCTTATAGAACTTTTCCTGCCTGTAATGATTTTATGCGGATAGCACTGGTGACCTACATCCCAAACTAATTTATCTTTCGGAGTGTTAAAGACGTAATGAATAGCAACTGTAAGTTCAATCACACCAAGTCCAGCACCTAAATGACCACCTGTTTCAGAAACTACGCTTATTAATTCTTCTCTAAGTTCATCGGAAACTTTTTTTAATTGGTTTTTTTTTAATTTTCTTAAATCTGCTGGAAAATTAATTTGATCTAATAATTTGCTCATTAAAAATTTCTTTCTAAAATAAATTCTACTGTGTTAATTAAATCTTGTGCTTTTTTTCCATGTTTTTTAAGTTTACTCAATATATTTTTCTTTAGTTTTTGGGCATAAGAATTAGCTTTTTCGTAACCTATTAAACTTATTAAAGTGGATTTTCCTTTTTTTTGATCTTTTTTAGTAGATTTACCCGCTAGTTTTTTTGATCCTTTAAAATCAATAAAATCATCAACTAATTGAAATAATAGCCCAATATTTTCACCTAATTGAGTTAAAGATTTTAGTTCTCCAATTTTTTTTTTTGCAATAACACCTGGCGCAAAACAACAAAAATTAAATAATTTTCCTGTTTTTTTTCTCTGCATATCTAGAATGTCTGATAATTTTTTCTTTTTCTTTTCAAAACTTAAATCAAGATATTGTCCACCTGCAATACCCGTATGGCCTGAACAAAAAGCTAAAGTTCGAACAAGATCTACTTTTGCCTTATGTTCTATTTTATAATTGCTATCTAATATCATTTCAAAAGCTAGGGTTAATAATGAGTTGCCGGCTAAAATTGCTGTAGATTCGCTAAATTTTATATGCGTTGCCAATTTTCCTCTTCGCATTCTATCATCATCCATAGAAGGAAGGTCATCGTGGATTAATGAATAAGAATGAATACATTCAACAGCTGCGCAAATATTCAAAAGTTTACTTGCTTTAATATTATACAATTTTCCAGCTCCAATAATTATTGATGATCTAATTTTTTTACCCCCAGATAAAGAACCGTACTTCATTGCAGACATTAAACCAGATTTATTTTGATGATTAAAATATCTTTTTAAAAAAATATTTATTTTTTTAGCATTAGCATCTAAGAATGATAGAGTCATAAATTATAAATTTATTTAATTTTTTTTCCTATGATAGCAATTTCTTTATTCCTTTTTTTAAATAATGAGTCTACCTGTTTGTTTAAAGTAATTAGGCGGGCATAATCATTAACCGATTCTGACAAATTAGTCTGATTGCTTTCTAATTTTTCAAGAATCTCATTAATTTCCTGTTTAAGCTCTTTTATTGATTTACTTTTAGTATTCTCTGGAATATTTTCCTTCTTCATTAAAAGCATAATAATTACAATATGAAAAATATCTATTCAAATATATTTAAAGTTAATAACAAAAGCTTATCTAAAGCTATTAACTATCTTAAAAAAAAAGACATTATAGGTGTACCTACAGAAACTGTCTATGGTTTAGCAGGTAATGCTTACTCTTCTACAGCGGTAAAAAAAATTTACTATTTAAAAAAAAGACCTTTTAAAAATCCACTTATTATTCATTACCATAATCTAAAACAATTAAAAAATGATGCAGAGTTTAATAATAATTTTTCTAAACTTTATAAAAAATTTTCCCCAGGACCAATTACTTTTGTTTTAAAAAAAAAGAAAAACTCAAAAATATCAAATATAGCAACAGCAAATTTAAATACGCTTGCTGTAAGATTTCCAAAAAATAAAACACTTATAAAATTATTAAAAGCTATTAATTTTCCTTTGGCTATACCAAGTGCTAATAAATCATCTAGTATCAGTCCCGTTTCAGCAGAAGATGTTGCTCAGGAATTTAAAAATTCTTTAAAATTTATTATAAATGATGGTTCTAGCAAGATTGGTCTTGAATCTACTGTTGTAGATTTAACTGCTAAACCAAAGATATTAAGACCAGGATTTATTGGACTTAACTCTATTTCAAAAACTTTAAATAAAAAAATTTCAATTAATAATAATTTAAAAACTATTAAAGCCCCAGGTATGCTTAAAAGGCATTACTCTCCTGGTATTCCAATAAAGCTTAATCAAAAAAAAGCTAAAAATAATGAAGCCTTTATTGTTTTTGGAAAAAAATATAAAAAGGCTAAAAATGTTTTCAATCTAAGTTATAAATCTAATTTAAATGAAGCTGCTAAAAATTTATATAAAACACTAAGATTAATTAAAAATAGAAATTATAAAATGATTTGTGTATCTTCAATTCCCAAAAATGGTATTGGCTTAGCAATTAACGACAGATTAAATAGAGCTGCAAAATAATTCATGGATATTAAAGTAGATAGTTTAAGTAAGAAATTTAATAATTTTCTGGCAGTAAATAATATTAATTTCACTTTAGAAAAAAATAAAACATTAGGCCTGTTAGGTCCAAATGGATGCGGAAAAACAACAACTATAGGAATGATGCTGGGACTTATTACTCCGTCGAGCGGAGTTGTGTTAATAAATGGTCAAAATGTTGATAGTGCTAATCGAAACGATCTTTTAAGTAAAATGAATTTTGCATCTCCCTATATTGAGCTACCAAAAAAACTAACGGTTAAACAAAATTTAGAAATTTATGGAAGACTTTATGGTGTTAAAGATTTGAAATATAGAATTGCCGAAATCTCAGATAATTTAAACCTAAATAGTTTTTTAGATAAAAAAACGGGCGAATTATCTTCAGGGCAAAAAAATAGAGTTTCTTTAGCTAAATCATTAATAAATAAACCAGAAGTTTTGTTTCTTGATGAACCTACAGCCAGTTTAGATCCTGACATTGGAGATTTTGTAAGAGAATATATAGAAACTTACAAATTAAAAAATAAGATAACTATTTTATTAGCATCTCACAATATGAAAGAAGTTGAAAGACTCTGCGATACTGTAATTATGATGAAAGAAGGACAAATAGTTGATCGCGGTACCTGTAAAGAATTAATTAAAAGACACGGTAGAGATAATCTTGAAGATACATTTCTTAAAATTGCAAGGAGTAAAAATGAGATGGCATAAAATCTATGGTTTAAGCCTAAGGCACATATATTTAATCAGAAGTTCTTTTCCTAGAATTTTAGATTTAATTTATTGGCCATCAATACAAGTTTTCTTATGGGGATTTATTTCAGAATTTTTTACAGTAAGTTCCTCTTATTA
Organism: Rickettsiales bacterium; assembly: GCA_005801485.1. The sequence continues at coordinate 2,737 of SYDM01000088.1, read as the reverse complement.
CAATAATACAGTTGGAATTATTTTGACCGCTGCAATTCTTTATGATTTTTTGTTTAGATCAAGTATCAGCTATAACATGATGTTTTTAGAAGAAATTTGGAGTAGAAATTTCACAAATCTTTTTATTGCACCTATTAAAATCAGTGAAATTATTGCTGCACTTACTCTAACTGCAATTTTTAGAACACTTATTGGATTAATTCCTGCGACATTGCTTGCTATTCCATTATTTGGTGTGTCTATTTTTAAATTAGGTATCCCACTAATATTTCTTTTAATAGCTCTTTATATATTTGGCATAAGTTTAGGTTTCATGGTGACAGCTGGATTACTAAGATTCGGTCCTTCATTTGAAAATATTGCCTGGGCAAGTTTATTTTTTTTAGCACCACTTGGATGTATTTATTATCCAATTGAAATATTGCCTGAATCACTTCAAATTATAGCCAAAGGTTTACCTTTAGTTCACATTTTTGAAGAAATGAGAAATATTTTAATAAATCAAACGATAAATATATTTGAAATTTTTAAAAGTATATTGATTTCTTTTATTTATTTTGCCGTCGGTGTAATCACCTTTTATGCCGCGTATTATGGAGCAAAAGTTAAGGGCACATTAATTAACATAGGTGAATAATTTAAATGAATGAGAATATAGATAAAATAAAAAGTTTAGAGAGTTCTCCAAGAATTATTAAAAATTTCTTAAACTCTAAGGAAATTGATATGTTTTTGGAATTATATGATGAATTACCTGTAACAGTAAATAATTTAAAACAAAAAGTAATAAAAAAAAGATGGATATCAGGTTTTGGGAAAGAACAAGAAAAAATTTTAAGACATAGAATTAAATTAGAAATTGGTAATTTTATTATGGATAATATCAATGAAAAAAATGGATCTGAATGTTTAGGTCTTTTTCAAGAAAGCTTTAATCCAATAGGACTGCATGTAGATGGGGGATTTGATTTAAAAAATATAATTTTCAAACAAACTCTTTTGCCTTTAAGTAGCAAAGGAGAAACGGTAATATTTAAAAATAGATACTATGGGCCTTCAACAAGTTTCACCATAAACGAAGATGATTTAAAAGAAAATAGTTTTGAAAATTTTAAAAAAGGAAAAAATGTAAGATCTTCTGATCATATAAAGATGTATGGAGATAGAGCTTTTAATCAAGATCATTATGTAAAATATTTAAAACATGAGACGATGGAAAACCTAAAAGGCTTAGAGGTTGAAGTCATTTACAAATGGAACCTTGGAGATCTTTTTATTTTTGATAGGACTCATCTTCACTGTTCTTCTTGCAATATTGATGGTAAAAAAATTGGATTAGCCACATTTACAAAAAAATAAATAAAATTTTGAAAAATTTAAATAAAATAAATTATCTTGAAGATTACTGTTCTCACTAATGGCCATATACGATTGCTTTCAATATTTTAATGAAGACCACATGGTTGAATTAAGATTAAATATTTTAAGTGATCGAGTTGATTATTTTATTATCTCAGAGTCAACTAAAACTCATCAGGGTGAACCAAAAAGATTAAATTTTAATATAAATAATTTCCAAAAATTTAAAAAAAAAATTAGATATATTGTTGCTGATTATGATAAAGAAAAAGATTTTGAAAAACATATGGGCGGAGAGTCACCAATTGAAAAACACCAAAGAAATACCTTAATTGAAGGAATTAAAAATGCTAATTTTAATGACTTAATAATATTGTCAGATTCAGATGAGTTGCCAGACTTAAGTAAAATTAATCAGATAAATTCAAAAACAAAATTTACTGCATTTTCTCAGATGATGTTTATGTATAAATTAAATTTACAAAATATAAATGAGAGTAATTGGATAGGTTCAAAAATAACTCAAAAAAAGAATATAAGCACCATGCAGGCCTTAAGAGATCTTAAATTCAAAAATTACCCTTTTTGGAGGATTGATAAAAAAGGTATGCAGATAATTAATGGTGGCTGGCATTTTTCTTTTTTGCAAACTCCTCAAGATATTATAAAAAAAATAAAATCATATTCTCATGGAGAGTTTGATACATTAGAAATAACTAATGAAATTTTAATAGAAGAAAAAATTTCAAAAGAGTTAGATATTTTTAATAGAGGTTTCAAATTAAAAAGAATTAATATTGATGATTCATTTCCTGAGTACATAAGAGTGAATAAATTGAAACTTAAAAATTGGATAATTTAAAAAATGGAAAAAAATCTTGTTCTTACTGCTGCATTTGGATTCGGAATTTCTCAACTTGAACTTTTTATTAAAAGCCTGAGAAAATATTATACTGGTGAAGTGTGCTTTGTTATTGGTTTAAATGATAATGATATTGAAAAAGAATTAAAAAAATTTGATTGTCAAATCATAAAAAAAAATATCGACAAAAGAGATATTCAATTAAAAAGATATGGAATCTTTCTAGATTTGTTAAATGGAAAGAATTACGATAAAATTTTATGTTGTGATAGTAGAGATTTATATTTTCAATCTGATCCTTTTGATTTTGAATACAAAGGACAATTAAATTTTTTTCAAGAAGATAAAAAAATAAAAGAATGTCCTTTTAATTCAAATTGGATAATTAAAACTTATGGAAGTTTTTTATATGAAAAAGTTAGTGAAAAAATCATACTATGTTCTGGAACAGTTTTAGGCACTCAAGACAAAATGAAAGAGTACTTAAATATAATGAATAATAAAATATCAGAATTT
>SYDM01000010.1 GCA_005801485.1 Rickettsiales bacterium | reverse complement strand
ATCAGATGTATTTTTTAGCCCAAAAGATAAAACTTTAACTTTTTTTATTTTTGCAAGCTTTGAAAAATAATTAAAATACTTATCATCTTTATTTAAAATTAAAAAACCCCCATTAACTATGTTTTCAATAATTTCCGACTTCGCTTTAGCTATACTGGTTAAGTTTTCAAAATTTTCAATATGAGATTCCCCAACATTGGTTATTACTCCTATATGTGGTCTGACTAAACTAGAAAGTTTACTAATTTCTCCAACTCGACTCATGCCGATTTCAAAAACTCCGTATCGATGATAATTTTCTAAATTAGATAAGCTTAAAGGCACACCAAAATGGTTATTATAAGATTTTTGCGAAAAATATGTGTCTCCATAGTTAGTTAATAAATTTCCAAGCAAAGTTTTTAAAGTGGTCTTACCTGAGCTTCCTGTTATGGCGATTATTTTGGCTTTTGAGTATTCTCTTTTTTTAATAGCCAATCGATTTAAAAAATTAAAAGTATTATTGCATCGAATTAATTTATTTTGACTAAGGTTTTTCATATTTTTTTTAATTACACAAAAATTTGCTTTATTTTTTAATGCTGCTTTTACAAATGCATGTCCATCATGGTTTTTTCCTTTTATCGCAATAAAAATATTATTTTTTTTAACTTGTTTAGAATCTATCGAAACCCCTTCAAAATTTTTATCTTTTTTTTTTAAAAGTTTATAAATAATTTTGGAGTTTAAAATTTGATTATAATTTTTTTTATTATATTTAAGTTTTTTTACATTAATTTTCCTAATTATTTTTTGATCTGAAAAATCTAATACTTTATTTTTATATAGTTGAGTGGTTTCATGGCCTTTTCCAGCAACAAGAATGGTTCCATTTGGTTTTGAATTAATAATAGCTGCTATAATAGCTTTTGCTCTTGAGGGTATATTGTGAATATTTTCTTTATTTTTATTTTTAAAGCCTGAAAAAATCATTTGCCTAATTAATTTTGGTTTTTCATTTCTTGGATTATCATCTGTGATATAAATTTCTTCGGCATTTTTTTCACTAACCCTTGCCATGATAGCTCTTTTTTTTTTATCTCTCTCTCCACCACATCCAAATACCACATCTGGTTTAACGCCATAATGCTCTTTTAATGTCTTTAATGAAGTTTCAAGAGCATCAGGTGTATGAGCATAATCAATAAAAATTTTAGTCCTATTTGGTAAAATTTTAACTAATTGAAGTCTGCCATTTACTTCTTTAATTTTTTTTATTTTTTTTAAAACTTTGTTAATAGCTAAACCTGAGAGTTTAACTGCTAAAATAGACATTAATAAGTTTTTGATTTGAAATATTCCAATTAAAGGAACTTCTATGTCATAATTTTTTTTATTAAATTTAAAAAATAATTGCTGATAATTTTTTTTAAATATTATTGATTTAATTTCAATTGTAGAATTTTTTTCACCTATAGTTAATAAGTTTAAATTTCTATTTTTTGTAATTAGTTTGATCTTTTGAAATTCTTTAATTTGATTATCAGTTATAATATTTTTTTTTTCTTTTAGTAATTTAGAAAACAAAATTAACTTAGCATTTAAATAATTATTCATATTTTTGTGATAATCAAGATGATCTTGTGAAAAATTAGTAAAAATTGCAGTTTTAAAATCTAATCCATTTAATCTACCCTGTAAGAGACCGTGACTTGAAGCTTCTAAAATTACATGATTTATTCCTTGTTTTTTAATTTCTGATAATTCTCTGTGTAGAGAAATAATATCTAATGTGGTCAGATTTGTTTTTTTAATATTATTTTTTTTTTTAATTCCTAATGTACCAATCGATGCAACTGGTATTTTTAGCATGCTGAGTAACTGATGATAAAAATCTGCAACTGAACTTTTACCATTAGTGCCTGTAACCGCAATGATGTTGCGAGGCTTGTTAGAATAAAATATTTTGCACGCTTCACTGATAACTGAAGAGATATTTTTAACTTTAATTATTGGAATTTTATTTGAGCTTATTTGACATTTCTTGAAACAAATTACTGCTTTTGCACCCTTTGAAATTGCATCTAAAATATATTTTTCTCCACTAAATTTTGTTCCTCTAAGAGCAAAAAATAAGTAATTTTTTTTAATTTGCCTACTATCTAGCGACAAACCTTCAATATTAATATTTTGAATATCTAATGGTAAATTTTTAATTATTTTTTTTAACAACATGAGCGTTATAAACCTCGTTGTTGTTTATGGCTAAAATAGGTCCAATTTTCTCTATTATTTTACCAGCAACATAAACAGAGTTCCATCCAGCTTCATTAAAACGAATATTTTTTACTAATTGACCCTTGTAATTATAAATGATTTGAGGAGCAGCTTTAGGATCATCTAAAATAACAAGAAGTAGATATTTTGGATTTTCTGTTGGAAATACAGATATAAAAGTAGTTATACTTTTATTTTCATCAATGTAGCTTTTAGCTGTGCCTGTTTTGCCTCCGATATCATAACCAAATATATTTGCAAAACTTCCTGTGCCTTCTTTATCTGTTACTACTTTTCGTAAAATTTTGTTAATCTTTTCACTGGTACTTTTAGAAATAATAGATTCGTGATTTTTAATATTTAAATTTTTTTGTAAAATTAATGTTGGATTAACAATATAACCACCATTTGTTAAAGATGCATATGCCGCAGCCGCTTGTAATGGCGTTGTGGTAATTCCGTGACCATATGAAACGGTTTCTAATTTACACTTTTCCCAATTAAAACTTAAAGGTTTGCCAATTTCTTCTATTTCAAAATTTATAGTTTTCAAAAGACCAAGTTTTTCAAGAAAAGTTTTCAATCTTTCTTCACCAACTTTTCTACCAATCATCAAAGAACCGATATTGGACGATCTAATTAAAATATCTTCTGCACTTAACTTTTCAGGAAATTTATGTATATCGTTAATAGAATATTTAGAACACTTTACTTCGCTAGGTATATTTTCAATCATTGTTTCGGGTGATAAAATATTTTCTTCGAGTGCAATTGCAAGTGTAAATGTTTTAAATACTGAACCTAATTCAAAAACTCCTTTAGTAATTTGATTTATATATTTAAGATCGCTAATATCTTTTCGAATATTGATATTATAATCCGGTAGAGAAATAAGAGATAATACTTCTCCGTTATTAACGTCCATTAACAGCCCTCCAGCAGCATTTGCCTTAAAATCGTTCATGGCTTTTTTTAATTCGGCCTTAATTAAAAATTGGATATTGGTATCTAAAGTTAAAAATAAAGAATTATCTATTTTATTATTTTTTAATTCTTTATCGAAATATTTTTCAATTCCAGAAATACCATAATTATCGTCATCAATTTGACCAAGTACATGACTAAATAGTTGACCTTGAGGGTACACCCTGCTTTGAACAGATTCAATAATTATTGCTTTTTCGCCCAAAGACCATAATTTATTTTTTTCTTCTCTAGTTAATCTTTTCTTTAAATAAAAATATTTTTTAATTTCTAAATTTTGTTTTAATTCAGGTATTGAAATCTCAGGAAAATTTAATTTAATATTTATTATAAAGTTTTCCTTATTTTTGATTAAATTAGGTTTTATTGCTGCATGATAAGTATT
>SYDM01000087.1 GCA_005801485.1 Rickettsiales bacterium | reverse complement strand
GAAAAGAATAAGTTTAAACAAATCTGCCTCTGATCCAGACCAGCCTTTTGCAGGTAAATCTATGATCATGATATTTGAAAAACCTTCTACGAGAACAAGAATTTCTTTTGATATTGCGGTTAAACAACTTGGTGGATCAACAATTATTCTAAATACTGACAACATCCATTACGGACTTGGCGATGAGTCAATTAAAGATACAGCTAAAATATTATCTGAGTATGCTGATATTATAATGATTAGAACTTCATCACACAAGAAGTTAGAGGAATTTGCTAAATATTCTGAAATACCTGTAATTAATGGATTGTCCGAAGAGGGTCATCCGTGCCAAATTTTGTCAGATATTTTAACTTTTGAAGAAATAAAAGGAGATATTAAAGATAAAACAATTGCTTGGTTAGGAGATGGGAATAATAATATGTCGAATTCTTTTATTGAAGCTTCAGCAAAATTTGGATTTAAATTTAATATTGGTTGTCCTGATAAATATAAGCCAAATAAAAACATGTTACTTTGGGCTAAGAAAAATAAAGCTAATATTACTATTACTAAAAATCCAAGGGATGCAGTTAAAAACGCTGATTGTGTTATGACGGATAAGTGGGTTTCAATGAATGATAAAGTAGATAAAAAGAAAAAAAAAGAAATATTAAAACCTTTTCAGATAAACAAAAAAATAATGAAGTTAGCAAAATCAGATGCAATTTTTATGCATTGCCTACCTGTGAGCAGAGGAGAAGAGGCTACAGATGAAGTCGTTGATGGAAAACAATCTGTTGTCTGGACACAAGCGCTTAATAGAATTCATGCGCAAAAAAGTATTATTAATTGGTGTTTAAATAATTAAGGTTTTGGAAGCGGACTATCGCTTTGTGAGTTTAAATATAGAATGACTGAAGCTCTATCTTTATCATTTTTTAATCCAGCGTAAGCCATTTTTGTTCCTTTAATAGATTGAGGCTTTAATAAAAATGCATTTAATTCTTCAAAACTCCATTTCTTTCCATGGGCTTTTAAAGCCGCAGAATAAGCATAACCATCAATTGACCCAGAAGTTCTACCAACCACTCCGTAAAGAGCAGGACCTATTAAATTTTTTCCACCTTTAGCAACAATATGACAGGCAGTACATTTCTTAAAAACAGTTTCACCATGAGCAACGTCTCCCATGGCTAAAATTTCTTTTATATTAACTTGAACGACTTCTTTAGTTGCTGCTGCTGCTTCAGCTGGCGATTCTAATTCTACGCCTTCAATTTTGTAAGCTGATTCTTTTGGTTTTTCGATATGAAAAATTGTATCTGAGAACTTATTGATGCCTATAATTATTAATGCAGTCATAAGAATAGCACCTATAATTTTATTTATTTCAAAACCATCCATAAATTTGTTAGTTAGTGTTTGACGTATAACACGGCTTAATAAAAAAAAACTTAAAATTTAGTTACTTTATTTGCGTCCTAGGGACGCATAAATATGGAAAAAATTGCAATTGTAATACCATCAAGATTAAAGGCAGAACGACTGCCCAATAAGCCATTAAAGCTTATTAATAATAAAGAAATGATTCTTCATGTTCACGATATAGCCAAGTCATCAAATGTTGGAGAAGTTATAGTTGCTACTCCTGATCAAGAAATTTTAGATCTTATTAAGTCTCATAATGGCCAAGCTGTTTTAACAAGTGATAAACATGAAACGGGCACAGACCGGGTATTTGAAGTATTTAAAAGTTTACTAAAATCTAAACCAGAAATTATAATTAATTATCAAGGCGATATGCCAAATTTAAATCCTAAAGCAATTAAAGATTTAGTTTTTTATATGAAAAAAAATTTATGTGACATTGCAACTTTAGCTTCGGCTATCGAAAATAAAGATGAAGAAAAAGATCCCAATGTTGTCAAAGTTCTTGCGAGCCATGAGATTAAAAATAAAACTTTTTCAAAAGCTTTAGATTTTTTTAGAATTTCTAACAAACCTTTAAGTAAACTGACCTATCATCATGTAGGAATTTATGCCTTTACTAGTAAAGCTTTAATAAGATATGTAAGTTTAAAAAGAAGCAAGCTTGAGATAGAAAGAAAACTTGAACAGTTGAGAGCACTTGAAGATCAAATGAAGATGGATGTAGGTTATATTGATTCTTGTCCTTTAAGTGTTGATACCGAAGCAGATTTGAAAGCTGTAAAAAAAATTATGGAAAATTAAATGAGTAAAATTAAAATAGCTTTTCAAGGAGAAAAAGGTGCCTATTCACACATTGCTTGCGAGGCAATTTACAAACATGCTGAGATTAAAAACTGTGCAACTTTTGAGGAAACTTTCAAGTTAGCTTTTGATGATGAAAATATTAAAGCAATTATTCCAATAGAGAATTCATTAGCAGGCAGGGTGGCTGATATTCATTATCTATTACCAAAGTATAAACTTCAAATTTATGGAGAACATTTTCAAAAAGTTGAACACTGTTTATTGAGCAAACAAGAAGCAGAGATAAAAGATATTAAATATGTAAGAAGTCATGCTCAAGCTATTAGTCAGTGCCAAAAAATTATTAAAAAAAATAAATTTAATCCTATTATTTCAACTGACACAGCAGGATCAGCAAAAGATTTAGCTCAAAGTAAAGACAAATCCATTGCTGCTATTGCCTCAGAATTAGCAGCTAAAATTTACGGTTTAAAAATATTAAAAAAAAATATTGAAGATGAAACCGGTAATGTTACTCGTTTCTTGATAATGGGCAAAAATATTCAACAGTCTAATTATGAAAAAAGTAAAAAATATATGACGACTTGTATTTTTAGATTAAAAAGCGAACCCGCGGCTTTGTACAAAGCTTTAGGAGGTTTTGCGACTAATCAAATTAATTTAACAAAGTTGGAAAGTTATTCAGTTAAAAATACTTTTAATCAAACTAATTTTTATTTAGATCTTGAAGGACATATTGAGGAAAAGACAGTTCGAAAAAGCCTAGATGAGCTTGGTTTTCATACTGAGAATTTAGATATTTTAGGTGTTTATGAAGCCTCAAAATTTAGACATAAATAATTCACAGAATCTCTAATCTAGTCTTGTAGTAATCAAATTGATCTTGATATAATCATTTTGAGGTTGGCATCAGGTGGATGTTTCATAAACCCGGTCAGGTCTGAAAAGAAGCAGCCGTAGTGAAAATTTTTCAGGTTGTTGCCTGCCTCTTAAAAAATTGATGATAAACAATAAAATCTTAGCTTTAAAATACAGACCTCAAGAATTTAAAGATCTTATTGGTCAAGAAGTGATGGCACAAATAATCACAAATGCTATTAAACTCGGTAAGACTCCTAATGCTTATTTATTAACGGGCATAAGAGGAGTAGGAAAAACAACTACAGCCAGACTAATTGCAAAAGCATTGAATTGCGTAAAGCAATTTGATGAAGGAGAAAAGTGTAAAGCAGGCGAATACTGCCACTGTGATGAGATTGTAAACTCTAATCACATGGATATTTTAGAAATGGATGCGGCATCCAAAACAGGTATCGATGATATTAGAGAATTGATTGAAAACGCTAAATATAGCCCAACTAGTGCAAAGTTTAAAATTTTTATTATCGATGAAGCACACATGTTGTCTAAACAAGCGTTTAATGGGTTGTTAAAAACTTTGGAAGAACCGCCACCACGATTAAAATTTATTTTAGCAACAACAGAAGTAAGAAAAATTCCCGTAACCATTCTCTCAAGATGTCAGAGGTTTGACTTAAGAAGAGTGAATTTAGAAAAATTATTTTTACATCTTAAAAATATTGCACACAAAGAAAATGGAAGTATTTCCGATAACGCTTTGCAACTTATTGCCAGAACCTCAGAAGGTTCAGTTCGTGATGGTATTTCTTTACTGGATCGCGCTCTATTAAGTCAAAGTATTTACAATAAAGAAATTCAAGAGCAACACGTTAGACAGATGCTAGGTCTTGCAGATCGAAGTAAATTAATTTTACTTTTTAAAGAAATATTGTCAGGCAATCAAATAGATGCAATTAATTATTTAAAAGAGATGATCGATCACGGCCTAGATGCCAAAAATTTTTTAAATGATATTTTAGAAATTCTTTATTTATTTAATAGGAGAATAAACCTAGGCCCAATTGAAAAAGATTTAATGATTTCAGAGTCTGAAATAAAATTAATTAATGACTACTCTAAAAATATAGACTCGCAAGATATAGGTTTATTTTGGCAACTGACGATTAAAACTATGGATGATTTAAGGATTGTAGGGAATGAAAATTTAACTTTAGAAATGTATGTGATGCAATTAATGCATCTTAAAAATATTGATCAAAATCAAGAAGTATCAGCAGACCCTAATTCTAACG
>SYDM01000009.1 GCA_005801485.1 Rickettsiales bacterium | reverse complement strand
GAAAATTCCATTTGGTTTAAGCTGGAGTATTTCCTCCGAGCTTGTTTTACATGAGACGACTGTAACTTTACAATTAAAATCAGAAAAATATCTTAAAATATTTCTTTTAATTCCATAATCTATTGCAACAACACTTAAAGTGTTTTTTTTATTTTTTATATAACCCGTTTCTTTTTTCCAAGTTCTATAACCTGACCAGATATATTTTTTTCTAGTAGTAACTTTTTCTGCTAAGTCTAAATTTTTTAAACCACTCCATTTATTGGTTGTATTAACTAATTCTTTAATATTAAAATTTTTATTTTTAGAAAAAGCAATTGTCCCTTTAGGCGATCCTTTATCTCTAATAAAATTGGTAAGCGTTCTAGTATCAAGACCAGTGATACCTACAACTTTATTTTTTTTAAGCCAAAAATTTAAATTAACTAAAGAACGATAATTAGAAGGATCAGTTATTTCGGAGTTAAATATTACCCCTTTAGTCCAAATTTTTTTAGACTCGTGGTCTTCTTTATTTGTGCCAACGTTTCCAATATGTGGGAAAGTAAAATTTATGATTTGTTCGGCATAAGATGGATCAGAGATAATTTCTTGATAACCTGTAATTGCAGTATTAAAACAAACTTCTCCGGTGCAAATTCCTTCATAACCAAGACCAAAGCCTTCAAAAAGAGCTCCATTTTCAAGAACTAAAATAGCGGTAGTATCGAACGATTTAAAATTTTTATTTGAGTTTATTATTTGTTTACTTAGTTTCAAATACAACTCATGAGTTAAAGTAAATACTTATAAACATGATTTTGCGGAACATATGAAATAGAAATATAATCGTCAAGAAAGATATTTTTCTTTTGAATAAAAATTGTGATTAAAGTGAAAAATAAAAAATTAAAATATGTCCCTTCAAACCAAAATAGAAGAAAAGTTAAATCAATCACTGAAAAATAAAGATAAAAATCTTTATCCAACTCTAAGATTAATCATATCGGCAATAAAAGATGCTTTAATTGCAAATAGAACCAAAGAAAGCAAAGATTTAACCGATCAAGATATCATGGGCATTTTGAAGAAAATGGTTAAGCAAAGAAACGAATCCTGTGAAGTTTATAAAAAAGCAGGCCGGAAAGATCTTTTAGAGTCAGAAACTAGAGAAATAGAAGTTATAAATACTTTTTTACCTAAACAGTTAACCGACGAAGAGTCAAAAAAACTTTGCGAAGAGGTTATTAAAAAAGTAGGCGCTAGCTCAGTTAAAGATATGGGAAAAGTAATGGCGGAATTAAAAAAAACGCACGCTGATGTCTTGGACTTTTCAAAAGTAGGCACAATAATAAAAACAGTATTAAAATAAACACTATGAAGTACCCAAAAGAATATCTTGATGAAATTAAGTTAAGATTGAAAGTTTCACAGGTTGTTGGAAAATCTGTACAATTAAAAAAAAGAGGAAAAGAGTTTGTTGGCTTATCTCCATTTAAAAATGAAAAAAGTCCATCTTTTACGGTAAGTGACGAAAAAGAATTTTATCATTGTTTTAGTACCGGCGAGCACGGAAATATTTTTGATTTTTTGATGAAAACAAAATCTTTAAGTTTTGGTGAAGCAGTTAGAGTTCTAGCAACAGAAGCAGGCATTCCACCATATAAATTTACTAAGATGGATACTGAGAAAGAAAAAAGATTTAATTCATACAAAAATATACTTAAACAATATTCAGATTATTTTCATGAGCAAATTTTTAAAAAAGAAAATAATCAAGCTTTAAGATATCTAGACCAAAGAGGCATAAATCAAAATATAATTAAAGATTATCATTTGGGTTATGTGCCCTGGGAAAATGATTTCTATGAAAAAATTAAATCAACGTTTACTGAAGAAGAAATTGTACTGACAGGTCTTTATTATAAAAATGAAAAAACAAATAAATTTACCGATCGGTTTAACACACGAATAATTTTTCCAATTAATAATTTAGCCGGTGAGACCATTGCTTTTGGCGGAAGGATAATTAAAGAAAGCTCTTTGGCTAAATATATAAATTCTCCAGAAACTGAATTTTACAAAAAGGGAAGAACAGTTTTTAATTTAGATAAAGCCAAAACTTTAAGATCTGAAATAGATGAAGTAGTTATCGTTGAAGGTTATATGGATGTTATAAGTTTATATGCTGCAGGCATAAAAAATGTAATTTCAAATTCCGGAACAGCCCTTACAGAAACACAAATAGAATTAGTTTGGAATTTTTTTTCAAATCCTATCATTTGTTTAGATGGTGATCAAAGCGGACAGAGTGCGGCCCTTAGAATAGCTGAAAAATTTTTAACATTAATTAATGAGAATAATAAAATTTATTTTTTAATTATGCCCCAAGGAGAAGATCCAGATGATTTTATTAAAAAAAATGGAAAAGAAAAATTTGTAGAATTTTTAAAATCAAAAAAAATAATACATTCTTATATTTGGGATACTTATTTATCAAAAGTGAACATTAGTAACCCATTTGAAATATCACAATTTGAAAAAAAAATAAAAAGTTTATGCTATCAAATCAAAGATGAAGTACTAAAAAAATACATTTTAGAAAATTTTCTTGAAAAATTAAAGAATTTATTACCTATGCAAAATTATAAAAAAACTTTTATACCTTATGCAAATAGAAATTTCAAAATTCTTGATGAAACTAAAACACTATTTAATAAAAAAAATCATTTTTCTAAAGCAGAAATTAAAGAAAGATCAATATTGTATATACTTTTGAATTATTTAGACTCAGCAAGAGACAATCTAAAAGAACTTTTAGAAATTCACTTTATAAATGAGCAGCATGAAAATCTTAAACAAGAAATCATTAATTTTGCAAAAACTGATAATATTTTAGATAAAAATAAATCTGAAATCGAAATTAAATATAAAAATTTAATTAAAGATATTGAAAAAGATATTAATTTTAAGAATATACTTTTAAAGAAAGATTTTGCAGAACTTGAGGAAACATTAACTGATTTAATAAAAGATTTAAAAGAAATAAATCATTTAAAACAAATTGAACTCTTAGAGAATAAAGTTGCAAAAAATTTAGATGAAAGTTCTTATTCAGAACTTATTAAGCTCAAAAGTCAGCTAAATAGGCAATAAAAAAGATAGATTTTAAAGAAATTCATAATATATATAACTGCACGATAATTTTATATTAGCTAAAATAGTGAAAAAATTAATTACAAAATCATTTGAAAGACTCCTTGATAAAGGAAAACTTCGTGGATTTATTACCTATCAAGAACTAGAAAAGTCTTTAGGAAAAAGAGGTAGCTCTAATGAAAATGTTGAAAAAGCATTTTTAATTATTGCTGACAACAGTGTAACCCTTGTTGAAAAAAAATCTCAATACCAATCAAATAAGAAAAAAGAAGCTCCTGTAGCAGGAGAAGAAAAAGAAACAGACAAAAGCGACGATCCGATTAGAATGTATCTTCGTGAAATGGGTGGTGTTCAGCTACTTTCTCGTGAAGGTGAAATAGCAATTGCCAAAAGAATTGAAGCTGGAAAAGATGTGATGATTAATGCCCTGACGCAGAGTCCGCTTGTTGCAAAAAAAATATACGAATGGAAAGAAAAAATTGAAAAGAATGAACTTCTAGTAAGAGAAATTATAGATATAGATTCAACTTATGAAGATTTTGAGGTAATAAGCGAAGAAAAAGAAAAAGTAAAAACAGAAATTAAAACCCAAAAAAATAAAGAAGATAATATAAAAGTAGCAGCTCCTGCCGCAGAAGAAGAGGATGAATTTAATGTTTCCCTTGCTAAAATGGAAGAGGAAATAAAACCAAAAATTATAAAAATTATAGATAACTTAACTAAGGATTATATAAAATTACAAAAATATCAGAAAGAAAAATTAGATTGTATATTGTCTTCTAAAGAACTTTCAATTTCAAAAAATAAAAATTTTAAAAAAATTCAAACTACTTTAGTTGATAATTTTAAAAATCTCCAACTTGCAACTCACGTAATTGAAGAAATAGTCCAATCACACTATAAAGAGAATAAAAAAATAGTATCTTTGGAAGGAGTTCTTTTAAGATTAGCTTTAGAAAATAAAATCAGTCGAGAGGAATTTTTAAAATATTATGTCGGCAATGAAATAAATCCAAAATTTGAATCTTTTTTAGCCGGAAATCCAATTTGGAAAAATTTTTTTAAAAAATTTAAAAATGATTTTAGTGAAATAAGAGAAAGATTAGTAGAATTTAGTCAAAAAATTACTTTATCAGTTGGCGAATTCAAAAAATTAGTTGCTAGAATTCAAAAAGGAGAAAGAGAATCGAGAATAGCTAAAAAAGAAATGGTTGAAGCTAATTTAAGATTAGTAATTTCAATAGCTAAAAAATACACAAACAGAGGTTTACAATTTTTAGACTTAATCCAAGAAGGTAATATCGGGTTAATGAAAGCAGTAGATAAATTTGAGTACCGTAGAGGATATAAATTTTCTACATACGCTACTTGGTGGATCAGACAAGCAATTACTAGATCTATTGCTGACCAAGCCAGAACAATAAGAATCCCTGTTCACATGATTGAGACGATAAATAAAATTGTAAGAACTCAAAGACAAATTATGAGTGAGTTTGGTCGAGAGCCAACTCCTGAAGAATTAGCAAAAAAATTAGCAATGCCTTTAGAAAAAGTTAGAAAAGTTTTAAAAATTGCAAAAGAGCCTGTGTCTTTAGAAACTCCAGTAGGCGATGAAGAAGACAGTAGTTTAGGAGACTTTATTGAAGATAAAAATGCTCTTCAACCTTTAGATACGGCTATTCAATCTAATTTAAGCGAGTCGACTACAAAAATTTTAGCTTCTTTAACACCAAGAGAAGAAAGGGTTTTAAGAATGCGTTTTGGTATCGGAATGAATACAGATCATACTTTAGAAGAAGTGGGTTTGCAATTTTCAGTAACGAGAGAAAGAATAAGACAAATCGAAGCCAAAGCTTTAAGAAAACTTAAACACCCAAGCAGGTCAAAACAACTAAAAAGTTTCCTAGAAAAATAAATTCTGCTATACAACTTATTATTTAGGGCCTGTAGCTCAGTTGGTTAGAGCAGTACACTCATAATGTATTGGTCCCAGGTTCGAGTCCTGGCGGGCCCACCATAATTATTTTTTAATGAATTCTTCTAATTTTGTAAACAAAACATTAATATCATTTTTATTTGAAATTAATATCGAAGCAAATTCTTCTTGCTGAGTTTTAGCCAAGCTTAATCCTTCAACAATTAAATCCCTTATCAGGGGCTTTGTTGGATCTTTTGTATAAATACGCCATTCAATTTTAATTTCTGGCTGAGATGAGCTTTCAATTATTTTTGAACTAACAATTGT
>SYDM01000086.1 GCA_005801485.1 Rickettsiales bacterium | reverse complement strand
ATCAGATCTTTAATTTTAAATTTTTTATTAATTGGCATGATCATTTCTCTAATATCATCAGTTGGTGCGTGGAGAGATAAAGCTAAATAGGTGCCAATTTCTTTAGCAGCTTCAGGAATTTTGTTAGCTATTCCTGCTGTTGAAACCGTTATTTTTTTAGGACCATAATTCAATCCCTCTTTGTCTTTTAAGATCTCAACTGCCATTTTTACATTATCGTAATTATAAAAAGGCTCACCCATTCCCATTAAAACAATATTAGATATTTTTTTTTGCTCACCCCAATCATTAATTTGTTCTTTAGCAATAATGACTTGATTGACAATCTCAGCAAAACTTAAATTTTTAACTAAACGTTGGGTCCCTGTATGGCAAAATCTACAATTTAAAGTACAGCCCACTTGTGAAGAAATACAAAGCGTTGCTCTAGTTTTTTCAGGAATATAAACACATTCAACTTCATTGCCATCAAAAAGTTTAATTAACCATTTGATTGTTCCATCGGTTGAGGTTTGAGTTTTTACAATTTTCGGTCTCTCTAGACTTATTAAACTATTTAATTTTAATCTTAACTCTAGCGGAAATGTAGTTAAGTTATTAATTTCAAAAGAACCTTTTTGGTAAACGGATTGCCAGATTTGTTTGCTGCGCATAGAAACTTTTTTTTCATCAATTTCTAAGTCTTGATTTAAAAAAAGTTTTAATTCTCTAAAGTTAAATTCAAAAAAATTTTTAAGTGCCATAATTATTGAATATAGAACAATATGTTGATTGTGTATACTTTAGACATTTGATAGATAAGCCAATGTTTTTAAGAATTAAAAATATACCCAAACTATCCTGGAGTTCTAAATCTCCTAAAAATTTTAAACCTGCAATGAAGACTTTATTCTATCTTTGTTTAGGTCTAACTTTTTTTGGATTTGGTGAGGGATTACTAATTGTCTCTGGTATTGGAGCATCACCTTGGAACGTTCTTCATCAAGGGGTTGCGATAAATCTTGGTTTATCCGTTGGAACCATAGCTTTTTTAGTAAGTTTTTTAGTTTTATTACTTTGGTTTTTTTTAGATCAAAAGATAGGCATAGGCACAATAATCAATTTTATTATTATCGCTATTATGATTGATGTAACTATTTTCTACTTTAAAAAACCTGAAATGTTCTTTTCACAATTTCTTATGGTCATTGCAGGTATATTAATTATTGGATTTGGAACCGCTATGTATTTAATTACTAATTTAGGCCCAGGTCCAAGAGATGGTCTAATGACAGGTTTACAAAAAAAAACAAATGCACCCATTGCTTTAGTTAGAGGTTGCATAGAAATCATTGTAGTTTTACTGGGTTGGTTTTTAGGTGGTACATTAGGTATTGGAACTTTTCTTTTTGCATTCGGCATAGGCCCTGCTGTTGCGTTAAGTTTAAATTTCTTCTCTAAATCAATGAAATAAAATTAAGGTAATTTTATCCGTA
Source organism: Rickettsiales bacterium (assembly GCA_005801485.1). The sequence continues at coordinate 4,139 of SYDM01000086.1, read as the reverse complement.
AAAATAGGTTAGACTTATTTTTTTACGTTTGCTAAATTTATTTAGTACTTAATTGACAAATTAAAAAATAAAACAAAAGTTAAGAATAGAAAGCATCCATTCTAAAATTAATTTAAATAAATTACCCTCTAAATTAAAAAATTTAAATGCCTCAAATTTGGGCGACATAATTTCAAAATTTATCCATTATGTTTTTAAAGAACGAATAAAAAGTAGATCACTCAATTGGTGTTTTACAAATATAAAAAGAGTTAAAATTTTTCTTCAAATTTTTCATGCTGATCAAGGGAAAAAAGAAATATATAAGGAAGAAATAGCAAAACAACTTCCTGAATATTCATATAAAACAATTGCAAAAATCATTGATGATGGTCTTACAAAAAAGTATTTTATTTTAATGGCGGTTGATGGCGCTCCAGGTAATGATGGAAAAGTAAAAAATATTAGACCTTCCGAAGAATTAATGGTTGACTTTTTAAATCTTAGTCTTGAAATCGCTTCTTATATTGATAGAAAAAAACCTTAACCAAGATTAGAAAGTTTTATTTTAATCAATTCTATAAATAACTTCTGTTAACAAAATATGTTAAAACTTGCCATTGATAGATATATTAGTTAATCAGCAACTATATATTAATGAATTACAATAAACCTTTTAACTTTTTAAAAAATTTACCTAATAAACTAAATAATTTTTATAAAAAAAATCTAAAATTGGGTTTAAAAGTTAATAATAAATCTAAAACTATAAAAGACTTTGACCCCGTGACTAATCTCGACCGCGGTTTTGAAAAATATATAAGATTGCTCATTCATAAATCTTTTCCAGACGACTCTATTATTGGTGAAGAATTTGAGGATAAATTTTCTTCAAACAGTTATCAGTGGTGCATTGACCCTATTGATGGTACCAGAGCTTTTATCATTGGAGCGCCTACCTGGTCAAATTTAATTGGACTTTCATTTGAAAATAAAGCGGTTGTGGGTTTAGCTAATTTTCCTGAGCTTAATAAATATTACATCAGTGATCAGAAAAAATCTTATGTAATTAAAAATAAACAAAAATCTATTTTGAAATCTTCTAAAAATAATAATTTAAAAACAATTAAAATTATTGGAAATTTTCATGGAACCCTTAGCTACGAGAAACAAAAAAAAATTATTAAAAAATTTGGCTGGTCTTTTAGATTGGCTGGATTTGATGCGTTAAATTATTGTCTTCTCACTGAAGGCAAAGTAGATGCTGTGATCGAGGCTAATTTAAAGCCTTATGACATTTTACCTTTAATTCCCATTCTCAAGAACTCAGGGGCTATAGTTACGAATTGGAAAAATGAACCGGCTGAAAAAGGAGGAAATATTTTAGCCACATCTAATAAGAATTTGCACAATAAAATTTTAAAAATACTTAAAAGCTCAAGAAAATAATGAATAATAAAACTATAGGATTAAGCATTGTTGGTTTGGCTTTACTTATTTTTTTCTCTAAAAATGAATATGCATGGATCATGTCGGCTATTCTTTTAGGTTTAGGTAGTGGAATGTTTTTTTGGAAAGAATAAATTTAGTGCTAAAAAGAATAAAAAATAAAATTCATATTTTACAAAATATTTATTTAAAAAATAGATTTTTTTATAAAAAAAAATCATACGCTATGGATGGTGAGGATTTAGCCATTAAAAAATATACCAAAAATATCAAATATGGTTTTTATGTTGATGTTGGTGCACACCATCCCGTGCAAAGAAATAATACGTGTTTATTACATGAGCTTGGGTGGCAAGGCATAAATATTGATATTAATAATTTTTCGCTAGATCTTTTTAACTATTTACGTCCCAATGATGTCAACATCCAAAGAGCTGTTTCAGACTATAATGGTGTAATTAATTTTTATTATCAAAAAAATTTTAGCCAACTAAACACGACTGATCTTGAATGGGCTAAAAAAAATTTTCAAAATAATTTTCAAGTGAGAAAAATTAAGTGCCAAACTTTTAATGACCTGTTGAATGAAACAAAATATAAAAACAAAAAAATTGATTTACTTAATATTGATGTCGAGGGTTCAGAAATGAAAATTTTATCTTGTCTTTCGTTTAAAATATATAATCCAAAAATTATATGTGTTGAAATATTAGGATACCGACATTTAAAATATGATGAAAAAGAAAAAGCAATTAAAACAAATGAAGTTTATAGATTTTTAACTAATAAGGGATATAAAAAAGTTTGGTCTGGATCTTCTTATTGCAGTCATATATTTGTAAAATAGTATATATAGTATGTCTTTAAGAAACATTTTTTTAAAAAATAAAATTTCTTACAAAATTTATTTAATTTATAATTTATTTATTAGACATAAAGCTTTCTTAAGACGATCAAGTTATTCGCAGTGGGGCGAAGATTTAGAAATAAATAAGTTTTTTAGAAATAAAAAAAAAGGCACATATTTAGATATTGGTTGCTTTCATCCTTTATTATACAACAACACATGTTTGTTATATCAAAAGGGATGGGCCGGCATTAATATAGATTTAAATCAAACCACAATAGATCTTTTTAACATTCTAAGACCGAAAGATCTTAATTTATGTAAAATTATTGGAAGTAAAGAAAAAAAAATAAAAGTATATTTTGATAGCTTATTTAGCCCCATGAATACTGCAGATAAAAAATTTTATGAAAAACATAAAAAAAGTTTTTTTAGAAATAAATTTATTCGTGAAGTAGCGTCAGAAAAATTAAGCGACATATTAAATAATAATAGAATATCTAAAATAATTGATTTTATTAATATAGATGCGGAAGGGATGGATTATAAAATACTAAAACAATTAAACTTAGAAAAACTTAAAGTAAACTTAGTAGCTATAGAAACAAATTATGTTAGCGGCAAAAAAACAAACGATTATACAAAAATTTTAAATTTTTTTAATAAATATAGTTTTTCTCTACTTAAAAGATTTGGTCCAACTAGCTTATTTTATAAAAGCTAAATTTTTAAAATAAAGCTATTAAAGCTAAATATCTTAGAATTTTCCTACACTTACTAAAATAAAAAAAATAAGAAATTTTATTTTTAAAATACCAGCTACAAATGTAAGAGGATCTCCTACAATTGTTACCCAACTAAATAATAAAGACCAAATTCCAAATTTTTAAACCAAGATGAGGCTTTATCAATTTGTCTCTGATTAAAAGGAAACCAATTTTTAATATGCCTTAATAAATAAAAACCTAAACACCAATTAAAAACTGCACCTAGAATATTTCCAATACTTGCACTGCTTTAAAGGGCTAGTGAATTATAATCTTTAGTGCTAAGTAAAGTAGCAAGCGTTAACTAACTTGAAGCAGGTAAAATAGTGGCCGCTAAGAAAGAAACGGCAAATAGAGACAAATAAATCACAATTTTCCTATTATAGTAGAGATTGAATTAATCAAGCAATTCGTTAATTTATAAAAAAAATGAGCACCTACAGAACAAACATACCTAACTCTTTAAATGAATATTGGATGCCTTTTTCGGCTAATCGTGACTTTAAAAAAAATCCAAGATTAATTACCGGCGCTAAAGGAGTTTACTTAACAACTCATGAAGGAAATACGTTAATTGATGCTAGCTCAGGTTTGTTTTGTAATCCCTTGGGTCACGGAAGAGAAGAAATTATTCAAGCGGTGAGCAAACAACTTCGGCAATTAGATTATACTTTACCTTTTAATCAAGGCTTTGGTGGATCATTTGAACTTGCAACACGAATTGCTAAACATACGCCTGAAGATTTAAATAAAATTTTCTATACGATTTGTGGATCAACAGCAGTTGAGTCAGCCATTAAAATTGCCATGGCTTTTCATGCTGCTAAGGGGGACAAAAAAAGATTTAGATTTGTAGGACGAGACCGAGGTTATCACGGTATGAATATTGGTGGCTTATCAGTTGGTGGTTTTAATAATTATAAAGAAATGTGTGCCAATATTTTAATGCCAGGCGTACAACACATGCGTCATACTTTTTTACCTGAACATAAATTTGTTAAAGGTCAACCTGAAACTGGTGCAGAATTAGCAGATGATTTAGAGACGATTGCAAATAAATATCAAGGAGAAATTGCAGCATGTCTTGTAGAACCTAT
>SYDM01000085.1 GCA_005801485.1 Rickettsiales bacterium | reverse complement strand
TCTTTACAAAATGGACAAATCATAGTTATTTTTAATCTATAGACTACTATATATAGGAAAAGATTTACAAAGATCAATTACCTCTTTTTGCACTTCATTTTCTGCTTTGGAATTGTTTTCTCTATTTTTAGCAAGTTCTGTAAGTATTTTTGAAATTAATTGCCCAATTAAGACAAATTCTTTTTCACCAAAACCTCTTGTAGTAGATGCTGGTGTTCCTAGTCGGATACCTGACGTAACCATTGGACTTTCTGTGTCAAATGGAATTGCATTTTTATTGCATGTAATATTGGCTTTACCCAAACTTTCCATTGCAAGTTTTCCAGATAATTTTAAATTTCTTAAATCTAACAACATTAAATGTGTGTCCGTGCCTCCAGAAAAAATTTTAAATCCGTTTTTTATTAAAGTACCAGAAAGAGTTTTCGCATTTTCTATAACTTTTTGTGCATAATCTTTAAAGTTTTGGTCTAATGCTTCTTTAAAACAAACTGCTTTAGCAGCAATAACATGCATTAATGGCCCACCTTGTAAACCAGGAAATATTGCGGAATTAAATTTTTTAATTAAATCTTCACTATTAGTTAAAATTATTCCTCCACGAGGTCCTCTTAAAACCTTATGTGTTGTTGATGTAACAACATCTGCATAGTCAACTGGGTTTGGATAAACTCCACCTGCAACAAGACCAGAAAAATGTGCCATATCAACTAAAAGATAAGCTTTAACTTTATCGGCTATTTTTCTAAATTTTTTAAAATCAATAATTCTTGAATAAGCACTGCCACCAGCAATTATTAGTTTTGGATTATTTTCTAATGCAAGTTTTTCAACACTTTCATAATCAATTAATCCTGTTTCTGGGTTTACATCATAATGTTTAGCATTAAACCATTTTCCAGATTGCGCTGGTTTAGCTCCGTGCGTTAAATGACCGCCAGAATTTAAACTCATGCCTAGTATTGTGTCACCAGGTTTTATAAGAGCTAGATACACTGCGCCGTTTGCTTGTGCACCTGAATGGGGTTGAACATTAGCAAACTTACAATTAAAAAGTTTTGTTACTCTTTCTATAGCCAAATTTTCGGCAATATCTACAAATTCACATCCTCCGTAATATCTTTTTCCGGAATAACCTTCTGCATATTTATTTGTTAAAACTGAACCTTGAGTCTCAAGAACAGCTCTTGAAACATAATTTTCAGATGCAATAAGTTCAATATGATTTATTTGTCTATTGTATTCGCTGCTTATAGACTGATAAAGATCTTTGTCACTAATTGCTAACTCTCTATTAAAAAAATTATTTAAATTTTCTTTGCTCATAAATTAAATTTTATTTAATCTTTTTTGATGTCTTCCACCTTGAAATTTAGTATTAAAAAAATAATTAATAAAGTTAAAAGCTTCTTTTGACTTAAGCATTCTAGAACCTAAACAAATAATATTTGCATTATTATGTTGTCTAGAAAGTATAGTGCTTTTCCTACTATAACATTGTGCTGCACGAATACCTTTAAATTTATTTGCTGTAATAGCCATTCCTGTCCCAGATCCACAAACTAAAATTCCTCCATCGCTCTTCTTTGATAACACTCTTTTAGCTAATTTTTTCGCATAATCTGGGTAATCTACGGATTCACTTGCTAAAGGACCCAGATCTATTACCGGGACATCTTTCTTTATTAAAAAGTCTTTAATCTTTTCCTTTAATTGGTAACCGGCATGGTCAGAAGCTATGCAAATTTTTGAAAATAACATTTATATTATTATATTTTTTATTTATTTAATTACTTTTATATATAGCAATAATATTATAATTACTAAAACATTAAAGTTTATAAAAAACATGAAAACACTTGGCACATATCCAGGTCTCAGAATGAGAAGAAATCGAAAAACAGATTGGATTAGAAGGCTTGTTTCTGAACACAATTTGTCTACGAATGATTTAATTTTACCTTTATTTGTAAAAGAAGGTATTAAAAAAAAAGAGAGCATCGACTCAATGCCAAATGTTTTTCGTTATTCAATAGATGAATTGGCTCGAGTAGTCGAGAAAGCTTGTAAATTAAAAATTCCTTTAATAGCTCTTTTTCCCTACACTGAACGAAAAAAAAAAGACTCACAAGGCAAGGTGGCTCTTAATAAAAATAATTTAATATGCAAAGCTTTAAGAAAGTTAAAAAAAGAGTTTAAAAACGATATTGGTATAATGTGTGATGTTGCTCTTGATCCTTATACAAGTCATGGGCACGATGGAGTTTTAAAAAATGGTATTATTGATAATGATTTAACAATAGAAATTTTAATAAAACAATCTTTACTTCAAGCTGAAATGAAATGCGATATCATAGCTCCTTCAGACATGATGGATGGAAGAATTGGAAAAATTCGAAATGCTCTAGATAAAAAAGGTTTTAAGGATACTCAAATTGTTTCGTACGCTGTTAAATATGCATCCCATTTTTATGGACCTTTTCGAGAAGCTGTTGGTTCGAAAAAAAATTTAAAGGGCGATAAAAAAACCTATCAAATGGATTTTAGAAATTCTAGTGAAGCCCTAAGAGAAGTAGCGTTAGATATTAAAGAGGGTGCAGATATTGTTATGGTAAAACCAGGCTTACCCTATTTAGACATAATAAGATCAATAAAAGATAATTTTAAGATTCCAATTTTTTCTTACCAAGTATCTGGTGAATATTCCTTAATTAAAAATGGAATTATAAAAGGAATCATAAATAAGGAAGCTATATTAGAAAGTTTGATCTCTTTAAAACGTGCTGGGTCGAATGCTATCGTAAGTTATTTTTCTCTAGAAATAGCTGATCAATTAAAATAATTTTCTAAAACTATTCTTGATTTAGGCATAGTTAAATTATTTGGAAAAAAAAATTTATTAGCCAATATTTCTCTTGTAAAACTTAAGGCTGTTAAGATTTGTTTATTTTCTAAATTATCTACTTTTTTATTTGTTAATAAAAATATAGGAACTTGATATTTTATATTATCAATTTCAACACTTTTATATTTATGTGTTTGATGGTCTTTTAAAAAAAATTGATCAAGAAAAGGATCAAACCCAAGCTCCTTTAATAACGTAAGTTCCCAATAAATATAGTTAATGATCCAAGTTTCCTTATCAAAATTATTTAATAATTCATCTAATGCTATATATAAATTTTTATAGGGTTGTGAGTCAGGAAGTATAAGATTCAAAATTGAAGATAGCGATAATAAAGCTGAAGTTCGTTTTTTATCATTAAAGTACTTGGGAGAAATAGCTGTTATGAGCTCTGTTTTAAAGTTGCCCAATCTATTTTCTGATTTTGATGAATAAATGATAAATATCTTATTTGAAATTTGTAAAAAATTTTTAATTTTTCTTGAATTACCTCCGTGAACAATGCCACTTACTTTACCTTTCATATTAGTAAAGACATTTATAATATTCGCATTTTCGCGAAACTTTATTTTTGAAAGTAAAAAACCCTGATCTTGCCAATTCATGATTGAATTTTTAAATCAGCTAATAATTTTTGAGCAGCGTTTTGTTGAGCATTTTTTTTTGATGTACCAGAAGCATAAAACTTTTTAGAATTTTTAATTTGAACTTCAACTTTGAAGACGGGTCTATGTTGAGGACCTGACTGTTTTTTTATTATGTATACTGGTAACAATTTAAATTTTTTAAGACTATATTCTTGTAATTGCGTTTTGGAATCTATTTCAGTTTCAATTGATTTTTCTAAAAATTCACTCCAAATATTTAATATAAATTTTTCAGTTATTTGCAATCCTTGATCTAAAAATATTGCACCCAGTAAAGCCTCTAAACCATCACTAAAAATTTTATCAGAGGACTTATTAGGGCTTTTATGCGAGTCTCCAGTAGTAATATATTTTTTTAGCTCTAGTTTTTTCGCTACATGAAGACAAGTTTTTTTATTTACTAAATTTGCAAATTTTTTATCGATTGTTCCTTCATTATCATTTGGATAAATTTTTAAAAGAGTATTTGCTAATACTAGTCCTAAAACTCTATCACCTAAAAATTCTAATTTTTCATTATTGACGGCACTATTATTACTTTTGTGTATTAAACTTTTTTCTAAAAGTGTTTTGTCTTTAAATTTAATACCTATTTTTTGTTCTAATTTAGATAAATGCTCCATCATGTTAATGATTTAAAAAATCTTTCAATTCTTAGAGAATTATTCCAATTCCAAAATTTAAATATACTACCTGACACGGTATCATTAGAGAAAAAAATTAATGACGCTTGTCCAACTAAGTTTTCACTAGCAACATATCCAACACTCGAAAGATATCGGCTATCCTTTGAACAATCTCGGTTATCACCTAAAAAAAAGAAATGATTTTCTGGAACTTTATATTCATCAGTATTTCGCATGGATCCTAATTTATTGTAAACAGCGGTATATGTTTTGCCATTCGGTAATGTTTCTTTAAAACTAATAACTTCTGGTGATAAATCTCCGCATCTTATTTTATTTAAATTTTTAGCTTCGGTTCTTAGAATTTCTTTTTGATTTAAAAATAATTTGCCATTTTTAAATTGTATTGTATCGCCAGGTAATCCAATTAACCTTTTAATATAGTCTGTTCTATTATCTACTGGTGTCTTAAATACAACTAAATCTCCATATTCAGGACGTTTATCTAAAATTCTTCCGAAAAAAAATGGGGGACTAAATGGAAATGAATGTTTGCTATATCCATAGATGTACTTTTTTACAAATATACGATCGCCAATTAAAAGTGTTGGCTCCATAGATGAAGATGGAATATAAAATGGTTGAAAAAATATGGATCTGATTATTACTGCAATTACTAAAGCATAAAATAAAGTTTTTAAATTTTCAAAAATAATTACTAAGAATTTTTTTTTCATTAAAAAGTTATAATTACCATAGCTAAAGCGTATTTGCGCTCGTCAGAGATTGTTAAAAAAATTTTATATTTTTTCTTTAAAATTAGTCTAACAATGAACTTTGTCTTACCAGATAGTTCAATATAAGGTTTACCATTTTTATCATTAATTATCGATATTTCCTTGAAAGATAAGCCTTTAGATATTCCTGTACCTAATGCCTTAGAAAAAGCTTCTTTTGCAGCAAATCTTTTAGCGTAACTTGCAATTCTATTAGATTTAGTTTCTATAATTTTTATTTCTTTGCTTGAAAATAATTTTTTTTTAAAAGTGTTATTTTTTAATAATTTTTGTATCCTGCTTATATCAATAATATCAGAACCTACTCCGTATATGGGCATATCAACTTATAAGTTTTTTAAATTGTTTTATAACCATAGGAAGCCCAACATAAATAGATTCGCCTATTAAAAAATGTCCTATATTAAATTCTTTTATTTTTTTTATTTTTGAAATTATTTTAGCTGATTGATAAGTTAGACCATGACCGGCATGAACTTCTAAACCCAAATCAGATGCAAGATTTACTGCATTAATAATTTTTTTAAACTCAGATTTATAGGATTTTTTTTTGTTTATTAGATTGCATATCTTTCCAGTATGTAATTCAATGCAGTCAACATTTAATTCAAAAGAAATTTTAACATCTTCAATTTTTGGCTCAATAAACAAACTTACACGAGATCCATTTTTCTTTAATCGTAAAATAATTTTTTTTAGAAAATTTTTTTTATAATTTAAGTTAAGTCCGCCTTCGGTGGTAATTTCTTTTCTTTTTTCTGGGACTATACAAACAAAATTTGGTTTGTGCTTCAAAGCAATGTTTAACATCTCTTTTGTTGCTGCAATTTCTAAATTTAATGGTATTTTAAGTTTTGATTTTATTTCCCTTAAATCCATATCATTAATATGTCTTCTATCTTCTCTTAGATGTATGGTAACTGAGTGAGCTCCACATTTTTGAGCAATGATTGCTGCACGTAATGGACTTGGATATTTATCACCTCTTGCATTTCTAACCGTTGCAACGTGATCTATGTTTACACCAAGTCTTATTTTGTTCATTTAAGATCTCTGCTGCCAGGTTTAGTTGCAGGTATCAACTTTAGATCTTTTGGTAACTCATTTTCTTTATAAGTTGGTATATTTATCTTTAGCTGGGAGACTATTTTTTTATTTAACATCGAAATACCATTTGACCTATCTATTAAACAGGCAAATCCTAATAGATTTGCATTTGAATCTTTTATTAATTTCGAGCACTCTAAACTAGATTTCCCAGTTGTAATAACGTCTTCTACAACTAAAACTTTTGCATTCTCTAATATTT
>SYDM01000084.1 GCA_005801485.1 Rickettsiales bacterium | reverse complement strand
TTTGAATCTGTGTACTCAATGGACGGTGATTTTGCACCCATAGAGGAAATAATTAAAGTTTCAAAAAAATATAATGCACTTACGTATTTAGATGAAGTTCATGGAGTTGGATTATACGGTAAAAATGGCGGCGGACTATCAGAGCATTTAGGTTTAACAACTCAAATTGATATAATTGAGGGTACTCTTGCAAAAGGTTTTGGTTTGATGGGTGGTTATATAACAGCTAAATATAATATTATTGATGTGATAAGATCTTTTGCTCCAGGTTTTATTTTTACCACTTCACTACCCCCAAGCTTAGCTGCGGCCGCAATAGCAAGTGTTCGACATGTCAAAAATAATCATAGCTTAAGAGAAGCACTTTATAACAGAGCGGAAAAATTAAAAAAATTAATGGTTGAGCGAAATCTTCCTATAATTAAAAATAACAGTCATATAGTTCCTTTGTTAGTTAAGGATCCTGTAATTTGTAAGGAAATTTCTGATATTTTACTTAATGAATACTCAATTTATGTTCAGCCTATAAATTATCCAACGGTTCCAAGGGGCCTAGAAAGACTTAGATTTACCCCAACCCCCTTACACGATGACTTAAAATTAGAAACTCTTGTAAATGCCCTTGATAAAATATGGAAAGAGTTAAAACTTGCAAGAGCTGCATAAAATAAAAAATCTTAATTTTAATATACAAATTAATTTGATGTTGGTAATTGTAAGTAGTGTCAAGGTTATCAACTAAATCTATCGCTTTAGCCTCGGATCATGCAGGCTTTATTCTTAAAGAAAAAATTTTATTCTATCTAAAAAAATTTAAAATTAAGACTTTCGATCTTGGTACTTTTTCTGAAGATAGAGTTGATTATCCTGATAATGCTAAAAAACTTGCATTGTTCTTGAAAAAAAAGAAGTCTTTAACGGGAATACTTATTTGTGGTTCTGGAATTGGCGTTTCTATTGCCGCTAATAGATTTAAAGGTATTAGAGCGGCAATATGTAATGATAAAGAATCTGCATTTCTTGCAAGAAAACACAATAATGCAAACATTTTATGTATGGGAGCTCGATTAATTAATTTGAAAAATGCCCAAAAAGTTGTAAATATATTTATCAGTACTTCCTTTGAAGGGGGGAGACATTTAAAAAGAATAAAACAACTAGATATATAACATTATGAACGTAGCTAAAAAGTTTGACAAAAAACAAATCGAAAATTTTTTTAACGATGATTTAAAAAGTTCTGATCCTGAAATTTTTAGCTCAATACAAAAAGAATTTAATCGTCAACAGCATCATATTGAGCTTATCGCATCCGAAAACATAGTTTCAAAAGCAGTCTTAGAAGCACAAGGAAGTGTATTAACAAATAAATATGCAGAAGGTTATCCTGGCAAAAGATATTATGGCGGTTGTGAGTTTGTTGATATTGCCGAAGATCTAGCAATCGAAAGAGCTAAAAAACTTTTTAAATGTAATTTTGCAAACGTTCAACCACACTCTGGTGCTCAGGCAAATGCTGCAGTTTTTTTAGCTTTAATTAAACCTGGTGATACTATTTTAGGAATGGGTATAGATCAGGGCGGTCACTTAACCCACGGCGCTGCTCCGGCAATGTCTGGAAAATGGTTTAATGCTTTTGCATATGGAGTAAGAAAAGATAATGGTCTTATTGATTACGACTCTGTTAGAGAGCTAGCTCATAAGCATAAGCCTAAATTGTTAATTGCGGGTGGAAGTGCATATTCAAGAATTATAGATTTTAAAATTTTTAGAGAAATTGCAAATGAAGTTGGAGCTTTCCTTCTTGTTGATATGGCGCATTTTTCTGGTTTAGTTGCTGGAGGAGCATATCCAAATCCAGTTGATTATGCAGATGTTGTAACTTCAACAACTCATAAAGTTCTTAGAGGCCCAAGAGGGGGAATAATCCTTACTAATAATGAAGAGCTTGCAAAAAAATTTAATTCAGCTGTATTTCCAGGCACTCAAGGCGGTCCGCTTATGCATGTTATTGCTGCAAAAGCTGTTTCTTTTAAAGAGGCGCTTACTGAAGATTTTAGATCATACACAAGAGCTGTTGTGGATAATGCAAAGATTTTATCTGAAACATTAAAAAATTTAGGTTACACAATTTTCTCTGGGGGTACGGATACGCATTTAATTCTTCTCGACTTGCGACCTTTTAAATTAACAGGAAAAGATGCGTCTGACTCATTAGGTAGAGCTAACATAACTTGTAACAAAAATGGAATTCCATATGACGACCAAAAACCATGGATTACTTCTGGAATAAGATTAGGTACTCCAGCATGTACAACAAGAGGTTTTTCGTTAAATGAATTTAAAACTGTTGCACACTTAATTGACGAGGTTTTAAAAAGCTTAGTGAACAAAAAAAATGATATTGTTGAAAAAGAGGTTCAGGAAAAAGTAAAAAAACTATGTGCTGCTTTTCCAGTGTATAATCATTAGCTAAGTGATTTGCCCCTTTTGCAAAGAAAAAGAAACCTCAGTAATTGACTCTAGGCCAACTGAAGACGGTACCGTCATTAGACGTAGAAGAGAATGTAATTGCAAACAAAGATTTACAACTTTTGAAAGGGTCCAGCTAAGAGAGTTAATTGTTGTAAAAAAAAATGGAAGAAAATCTACTTTTGAAAGAGAAAAATTAGCTAAATCAATTAACATAGCACTTAGAAAAAGACCCGTAGATAGTGATACAATTGAAAAATTTATTTCTAAAATTTATAGAAATTTAGAGGATCTAGGGCAGGCTGAAATATTATCTAGTACAATTGGAAAATATGTTATGGAAGGTCTAAAAGAACTTGATCCTGTTGCCTATGTTCGTTTCGCCTCTGTTTACACAAATTTTAAAGAGGCAAAAGATTTTGAGCAATTTGTAGATCAACTTAATGTTCCTTCAAAAAAATAATACTAAGTTTGTTAAGTCCTACTTTATGAATTTGGCTTTTAACTTAGCCAATATTCATAATAACATGACTGGAGTTAATCCCTCTGTTGGTTGTTTAGTTTGTAAAAAAGATAAAATATTATCTTATGGAGTAACAGGTATTGGCGGAGGTCCACACGCCGAGTATTCCGCTTTATTCAATTTAAAAAAAAATAACAATTCAGATTGTTACGTTTCATTAGAACCTTGTCACCATCAAGGAAAAAACCCACCCTGTACAAAGGCTATAATTAATAAAAAAATAAAGAGACTTTATTATTCGGAAACAGATGATGATCCTAGAGTTCAGGGGAAAGGTCTAGAATTTTTACAAAATAATAAAATAAAGATAAACAAGATTAAAAATATTTTTAAAGACTATTTTTATAAAAATTATAATGATTTTAATAAAAATTTTTTACCAAAAGTTTATGCAAAAATTGCAACATCAAAAAATTATTACTCTTTTATAAAAGACAGGGCGCAGATAACAAATATTTATTCAAAAAAATTTACTCATATTTTGCGATCAGAAATTAATGCTATTTTAATAGGGGTTAATACACATAATAAAGATAATCCAATATTAAATTGTCGTATAAGTGGACTAGAACAATTGAGTCCAGCTCGTTTTATAATTGATCCAAATCTTAAAATTAAAAAAAAATCTAAATTAATTTCATCTGCAAATAAAATTAAGACATATATTTTTTATGCAAATAAAAATAAAAACAAAATTAACTATCTTAAAAAGAAAAATATTTACTTAATTTATTTACCTTTTAAAAAAAAAAATGAAGTAGATTGTAAAGAAATCCTAGTTACTATCGGTCTATTGGGTTACAAGAATGTGCTTATAGAAGGAGGTTATAGTACTATTAAAAAATTTATTGATCAAAAATTAATAGATATTTTTTATTTTTTTAAAAATAATGAAATCGTAAATAAAAATATGTCTCACTCATTTAAAAATATTTATATGACTTTAGTTAAAAATTTTAAAAATATAAAAAAATTTCAACAAGTTTATTTAAAGAATAATACTTTAACCGTATTTCAAAAATAATAATATGTTTACTGGAATAATAAAAAATACAGGGGTTATTAAAGAATTAAAAAAAAAAAATAATGGTTATTTTTTATCTATTATTTCAAACCTGAATTTTACTAATAAAGACATTGGCACCTCTATTTCCTGTTCAGGTGTTTGTCTAACTTTAACTAAAATTCAAAAGATTAAAAAAAAAAATGAATTATATTTTTATTTATCAAAACACACAGTCGTAACGTCTGCATTTAAGTATTTAAAACCTGGAGCCATAATAAATTTAGAAAAATCAATGAAATATGGTGATGAGATTGCGGGCCATTTTGTTCAAGGGCACGTAGACACCACAATAAAAGTTTTAAATATTAATGTTAGTAATAGCAAAAGTTGGACAATTTTTTTCAACATACCAAAAAAATTTAGAAAGTTTTTGATTGAAAAGGGATCTATATCCATTAATGGGATATCTTTAACTATTGCTAAGATTTTTTCTAATAAATTTAAAGTCGTCATTAT
>SYDM01000083.1 GCA_005801485.1 Rickettsiales bacterium | reverse complement strand
TAGAATATGATTATTCCATTCTTTAAATTCTTCTCCCTTATAAATTTGAACCGCACTCACAGCAATCGAAGGAAGCCAAATATATAAAGGTTTAGTAAAACGACTATCCCAATTATCTGTTTCTCCACATTTTGTACCTGAATAATTTTTCCCGCCCCAACAATAAATCTTCCAACCATAATTTTCTGCAAATTTAACTTCACCAAAAAAATCTCCACCTTTTGCCCCATGATTTGAAATATAAATTTTACCATTTGTTGGTGACAGCGTCATGCCTTGAGGATTACGAATTCCAATTTGAAAAATTTCAGGAAGCCATGTGGGTTGGTTCTTGAATTTTGGATTATCTTTTGGAGCAGAACCATCTAGATTAATTCTAATGATGCTGCCAGGGTGTTGCGTTGGATCTTGTGCAATCATCCCCTCATTCCTCTCTCCTATACTTGCATATAAATGTTTATCATCCTTGATGACCATTCGACAGCCAAAATGGTAACCTGAATTAATTGGTGGATTAGCTTGAAACACGTTCTTAAAATTTAAATTCGTCGTAGAAAAATCAGCTTTAGCTATTGAAGTGCTGCTTTTTCCTAAACTTCTATCCTCGCTATAACAAATGTAAACTTCATCCTTAAAATTTAATATTTCTAATAAACCTCCTTGCCCTGAGTCATTGAATTTAAGATTATGCTTTACTTCAGATTTTGTATTGGTTTTTAGATCATAAAGGATGATTGATCCAGACTTTTCGCTAATCAAGATTTTATCATCTTTGATGAAAGTAAGACTCCAAGGTTCGTTTAAATTTATTAACTTTTCTAATTTAAAATTATCTGCATGTGAAATAGAGTTTAATAATAAGAAAAAAAATAAAATTTTTTTCATTAAAACACTATTTAAATTCTTTTAAGAATTCTAAAACTTCCTTAGCATGGTTAAGAACTTTAACATTCGACCACTTCTTTAAAATATTTAATTTATTATCAATTAAGAATGTAGATCTAATCGTGCCTTTAAATTTTTTGCCCATAAATGACTTTTGACCCCAAACTTTATATTTTTTTTGAACTGTAGTATCCTCATCTGATAATAATTCAAAAGGTACTTTATATTTTTTCTTAAATTTTAGATGACTAACTAAAGAGTCTTTTGAAACACCAACTATTTCAGTTTTTAACTTTTTAAAATGTGTATAAAGTTTAGAAAAATCTTTTGTCTCTAAAGTGCATCCTGGCGTGTCGTCTTTGGGGTAAAAATAAATAACTAGATTATTTTTAATTTTCTTTAGATCAAATTCGCCATTTTTAGTTCCGGGCAATTTAAAGGTAAAAGCTTTTTTCATCTTTAGAATATTATTTAAGTTTATATTAATTGTTTATTAAGGGCACTACTTCTTAAACTATGTTTAAGAAGTAGTGAAATTTTAATTAGCCTTTTAACTTTGCTAACGCTTCATTTAGAACTTTTTCTGATTTTGCGTGATCGCCACTTTTATGTAGCGTTTCTCCTTGATCTTTTAACTTCACAATTTCAGCTTTTTTTTCTGCAGATAAGTTAGATTTTGTTAACTGTTCATTTACTTTTCCAACAAGCGCTGGGCATGTACCGGCCATTGCCATTGAAGGTAAAAGAAATAAAGCTAAAAAAATAATAACTGATTTAATGTTTTTCATATTTTTCCTTTGTTAGGGGCGATATATGACTTAGTTAATAGATTAGAAATGTGACACTTTAGTCTTAAATTTATAGTGTTAAAGATTTTGTCCTTTAATTTGTGGAAATGAAACACTTGAAGTAAACCAACAATTGGTACAGTTATCCTCAGTTCCTTTTTCAATTTGCCACTCATAATAATAAATATTTTTATTATCTTTCGCCACAATCTTAATTTCATAAACAAACTTATTATTGTCAGATCGAAGTAAAGTAATACTATTTGATTTATGATTTAATAAGATTTGATAATGAGAATCGTAAAGCATTGACTTAAATCTTGGATAAGGACCTGTTGCTAATTTGTTTTGTGGATGAGCAAAAAGCCAGGTTTGTTCAATTCCTAAGTCTTTACTATCATTATTTTGTAGTGCTTTAAGTTGAATATTTAAAATTTCTAAAGGCTTTAAGTCTTTATTGGGATAAATATTTTCAGCCTTGATTGGCAAATAGACTAAAAATATAATGATTATAAAAATATTTAATTTCAATTTAAACTTTCTTTTTTAGTCCAATAACCATAAACACAACGTGTACCATTACGTGTGCAATCGTGTGTATCGTGAAGCACTCCATCTTTAACAACAGTTATATGTTTTGAGCAAGATACTAATAAAGTTCCGCTTGGTAGTTCTTCTTTTTTTAAATGCACTTTACATCCTTTTCCCACAAACATGGTAGGTGTCCATGTAAAACCTAATTGAGCTAAATACTTCTTTAATACGACACGGTGAGTTCCTGATCTAGGGCTGTCATTTTTTTGTTTTAAACTTCTTGCTAATTTAGTTCTTGAGGTGCTTCTAAATTCTTGATTAGCTTTAAACAAATCATCATATATTTTTTGATAAGGCAGATCAGTAACAATTGCAATGGATCTAACTACGCAATCTCCCGCTTCTCCTTTATATCCAGCTGCAGCTCTTCCTCCGTCATTTATTTGAAATTTTAAATTACTTCTGGAAAAGAGTCTTCTAAAAAACATATTTAATGGCAGGTTTGATTGAATTTCTTAAGTCTGTAATAATTATAAGGCCATGGTGTTAAAAACCCAACTGTTAACATAATAGGAACCACCCACCATGTAAGTGTAGCGCCCCCTGTTAAAATATAATCCGTCGTATTCATTGCAATTTCCATTGCAAGCATAGAAATAAAACTCATCCCGCAAGCAGTTTTAAGAGCATTTAAAAAAACAAATTTTTGTCTCATTAAAATAAAAGTCTCAAGTGCAATACTTGTCAGCAAACCATTAATAATTGCTAAAGTCATAATTCCCATTACTGGAAAAGGAATTTCTGTTAATTGAAAAAATAAAATAGTTCCAAAATCTCCAATAGAGCAACCAAGCACACACCAAGCAGTATTTTTAGCGCTTCGTTTCCATGTATGTTTGCAAGACCAGTTAAGAGGAATTGTCGTAGTATTCATTTTTATAATATTAAATTATTAAATATATTTAATATAATCATATTAACATTTAAATGTTTAAAACTTTATTAATTTATTTCCTACTTTTTCTCACCATGCTTCATATGCAGATTTAGAAAAAAGAGAAATAAAAGCTTTATCTGAGCAGCAAATTAAAGACTTAAAAGCAGGTGCAGGAAAAGTATATGGAAAGATTTCAGCTAAAAACGCAGATGCAGAAAAAGCTAAATTTTTAGAGTATAATCAAGAAGTCTCTTAATTAAATCTAAAGTTGAATTTTAAAACTATAAAATTTTCTTTTATAAAAAAAAAATTTCTATATGATAATATTGTTATGGGAGTATTAATAGCAATTGTGTTTTTAGCGCTGATTGCGACCAATGCGCCTGTGAATAATAAAACACAACAGGAAATTAAAACTACGTCAACTTCCATTGAAGTAGTTCAGCCTGTAAAACCAGAAACAAAGCCTGGGAAACAAGCTACCAAAAAAGTTGCATCAGCAGATCCTGTAAAACAACAGCCTGTAAAAAAACTTGCAAAGAAAGAAGCTGTTAAATCTGAACCTGCAAAAGGTGCACAAGAAGATCCTGTAAAAGAACTTGCAAAGAAAGAAACTGTTAAATCTGAACCTACAAAAGTTGCACAAGAAGATCCTGCGAATGTAAGTTCTCCAGCGCAAAAATTAAACCAATCTAATCTGCTCTATTATATTTTAGGTTTTTTAACCTTAGGGTTGGTATCTGCTTATTTTTATTTTAGGAAAGGAAGTCAAACTGCAGATTCTAAAATTTATACCAGTGATAAATTAAAACAAAGATTACAACAAGACTCTGATAAATTTAAATATCAGCCGCCAAATCCACAAGAAACTGTCAGAGAATCACAGTCGCAACCATCTTCTAGCGATC
>SYDM01000008.1 GCA_005801485.1 Rickettsiales bacterium | reverse complement strand
AATGCTTTTGGTATCAAATATTTATCTGAGAATGCAGATCTCGATTATTTAATTTTGATGGATGGAGACGGCGAAGACCGACCTGAGGAAATAAAGTTATTAGTGGCTAAAATATTTAGTGAACCTGATAAATCAGTTGTAGCAAAACGAATTAAAAGATCAGAAGGCTTCTTTTTTCAAATGCTTTATAGATTCCACAAGTACTTAACTTTATTTACGACAGGTAAACTTATTAATTTTGGAAATTTTAGCTGTCTAACAAAGTTAGATATAAAAAAACTTTCTTTAAAAGCAAGTTTGTGGAGTAGTTATTCTGGTACCTTTAAAAAAAATATAAAAAACTATAATGAAGTGAGCTCTATTCGAGGAATAAGATATTTTGGACCATCACAAATGTCATTATTTAAACTACTTATTCATTCTTTTTCTATTATAGCAGTTTTTAAATACCAGGTTTTTATTCTATCTATGATCATTTTAAGTTTACTTTACTATCTAGGTTTTTTAGTTGAATTTAATTTTTTATTTTTTCAACTATTGATTATTTTATTTAATATTTTTATTTTTATTGTCTCTTTTAGAGAAAATGAAAAAGAGCTTGAAAGTAGTCATCTTGATATAGTTAATATAGAGAACCTTACACACTAAAAGGTTGTAAAATGAGTCCAGACTAGAATCAAAAGTGAATCAAAACGTGAACATCTAAACTACATGTAGATTATTTGTGGATAAGTATAACAACATATATTTTGCTAAATATTTGCTAAAATAAATAAATAAGATTTAATTCATTTATAAAAGTGAAAATAGAATATTTTTACAGCGCTTCATCACCATTTGCTTATCTTGGCTCAGTAAGATTTCAGTCTATAGCAAAAAAATATAACGCAACAATAGTTGAAAAACCCTGCGATTTAGGTGGAGGGATATTTCCAAAGACAGGAGGCTTACCTTTACCTCAAAGATCTCCACAAAGACAAAAGTATAGATTAGATGAATTAAAACGATGGAGTGAATTTTTAAATATCAAAATTAATCTTAAACCAAAATTTTTCCCGCCTAAAGATGTTCACTTACCAAGCAAGTATATAATTGCAGCTAATCTATTAGGTGCCCAAATCGTATTTGGCCATAAGATTTTAGAACAATTATGGAGTGAGGAAAAAGATATTTCTGATGAAAAAAATATTGAACATATAAGCAATCTATTTAAATTAAATTTTAAAGTATTATCTGATTTAGCTAAGTCAGATAAAGTATCTAAAATTTATCAAGATAATACTGAAGAGGCTGTTACAAAAAATGTTTTTGGCGCACCTTCTTATATTTATAATAATGAATTATTTTGGGGACAAGATAGATTAGACTTTTTAGAGTGGGCTTTAAGTAAATCCTAAAATGTTAAATACTATTTCTGAAAAGTTTTTAGAAAAAAAATATTTAGATTTTTTAGCTACTCAAGAAGCACAAAGTGAGCCATTTTATAATAAATCGAGCCAATTAAAAAATTTTTATCTGCCTATTTGTGAAAGGATATATCAAGACTACGTAAAAAGTAAAAAAATTAAAGTTATTGGTCTAACCGGCGGTCAAGGAACTGGAAAAAGCACTGTTACTCAAATTATAAAATTAATACTTAATTACAAATATAATTTAAAAGTAGTTTATTTTTCTATTGATGATTTTTATTTAACATTAAAAGAAAGAACTAACTTAGCAAAAAATATTCATAATTTATTTAAGGTAAGAGGAGTTCCAGGAACCCATGATACTCAATTACTAAAAAAAACTTTTTCAGATTTAAAAAAAAAAAAATTTAAGTCAATTTTAATTCCGCGCTTTGATAAGTCTAAAGATGATAGATTTATCAAATCAAAATGGCAAAAAATAAACTATCAACCTCAAATTATAATATTTGAAGGATGGTGCGTTGGTGCAAAACCTCAAAGTAATAAAGATTTAATCAAGCCCATTAATATTTTAGAAAGAAAACAAGATTCAAAATTAATTTGGCGTAATAAAGTTAATCAAGAATTAAAAAATGAGTATAGAAAAATTTTTGATCAAATAGATAAATTAATTTTCTTAAAAGTACCTAATTTTGAAAGCGTAAATAAATGGAGATTTTTGCAAGAAAAAAAACTCCAATTGACTTCTAAAGGTAAAAAAATTATGTCTTCCAATCAAGTGCGTCAATTTATTATGTATTATGAGAGAACAACTTTGCAAATGCTCAAAGACTTATCAAATAAAGCTTATGCCGTTCTTTATTTAGACAAAAAACATAGATTTAATAAAATTAAATTTAATTAATATGAAATTTTTTATCGTTATTATCATTCTTATTTTTAATCTTAACTCAGCTTTTGCCTCTGATTTTTTAACTTATTTGGAAAGTGCCTACAAAAGCAATCCAACATTAAATGCAGAAAGAGAAAATTACAAAGCGCTTAAAGAAAATATTAATATTTCAAGGAGTGAATTTTTACCAAGTGTTTCAATCTCAGGTAGTCAAGATAGCGAACAAAGCACCAATAGAACAAATCAAGCAGGTGTTAGACAGCCTGACACGAGTAATAATACTGAAACACAATCTGTCTCAGTTGATCAAAAAATTTTTCAAGGACTTCAAGGTTATAACTCTGTAAAAAAATCACAACTTGAGTCAGAACAAGCGGCAATAAAATTAAAAAATGTTGAACAACAAGTTTTATTGAAATCAGCCATTGCTTATTATGACTTAATTTACAAAATTAAAAATAAACAATTTAATTTAGCAAATGTGGATTTATTTGAAAGGCAAGTAGAAACTGACATCTCAAGATTACAAAAAGGAGAAATTGCTTTAACAGACTTAGCTCAGTCAGAGTCTTCACTTGCTGATTCCAATGCAAAACTAATTACAGCTGATACTGAGTTATTAGCTGCCAAAAGTAATTTTGAGAGAATAATCAGATTAGCTGTTCCAAATGAAATAGCCGAAGATAAACTT
>SYDM01000007.1 GCA_005801485.1 Rickettsiales bacterium | reverse complement strand
TTGGCTTATTGATCAATAAACGACTTAAGCACAAACGTTTTACTTCTCCACCTGATAAATGGGACGCGTATATATTTCTTAAGTGTTGAAGATTGAATTCATCAAGCAACTTTTCAGTTAATTTGATTTGGTTTTCTTTATCTTTAATAAACAACTGACAGATACCTAGTATATTGTCATAAACAGTAAGATCAAAGACGCTTCGTTGTTGACTTAAATAACCAATACCAGCTTTAGCTCTTATATGGATAGGTAGGTCCTGAATTTCTTTGCCATTTATAATTATTTTTCCTTCATCAGCGTATGTCTCTCCAATAATAGTAGAATATAAAGTAGATTTTCCCGAACCATTAGGACCTAATAAACCAACACATTCTCCAGGATAAAGCTCTAAGCTAATTTTTTTTAAAATGGGTTTACCATCATAAGATTTACTTAAATTTTTAATTTGAAAAATAGGTTTATCTTTTTTAAATTTTATGATTCTAAAATTTTTTTTCATTAATTTTTACGTTTACCTGTTTTGTACCAGACATTGAGAAATTTAAAGTTTTATCCGTTAAATTATATTCTAAGTTATCTGAAAAAAACTCTCCTTTATCTAAAGATTTTCCTCTAACATTTCCCACTGCAATTAATTTAGCATTTAAATTTGAGTAAGACAATAAATCAGACAATAAAGTATGAGTTGAGTAATCAGCTTTAACATTATCTTTAAACTCGATATCCAGCGTTTTATTATTGTAAAGACCTAGATCGCTAGTCACTGATAAAATTGTGTTATCTTTTAAATAAAATTTTGCAAAAACTATTTTCATGTTAATGAGTTCTGGTGTTTCAGTTTTAAAATCAGCTTTTTCAGCTTGTAAAACGTATCTATTTCCATTTAAATCAAAACCTGAATATTCAATATCACTAAAACTATTAACGTTAGGATCTGTCTGAGCTTCTAATTGAACGACAGGCTCTTCTTTTTTATCTTGGTAAGTTTTGTAAAGTAGAGTTGATGCAATAAAAAAAATAGTAAGCTGGATTATAAAAAGTTTTTTTTTTCGACTAATCACTTTATTCCAAATTGTAAAAGAAAATGAATGTGAACTATTCCTTTTAGTTGCTTAGATAATTTAGTTTTATTGTAATCTTTTTCGGTCGTTACCAATAAACTTGTAATTTTTTTTTCATTCATCATAGATAATGCTTTAGAAGCAGTTGCTGTCTCAGAAATAAATAAAGGATTTGAAGTCATAAATTTTTTTAAGTGATCATCTTTAGAATAATATTTAATCCCTCTTCTAGCATCTCCGTCCGTTAAAATTCCTTTTACTAAATTCTTTTCTGTAACCACTACTAGACCAAGTTTTTTATCAGCAATAACTTTTATAGCATCATAAATACTTTTAGAAATATTGACCAACGGTAATTTATTTCCTGTAATCATAATATCTTTAACTAGTAATAAAGTTTGACCAATTTGCCCTCCCGGATGGAATAATTTGAATCTCTCTTTAGAAAATCTCATTTTATTCATAAGTGCTACCGCTAAACAATCTCCTAACAATAAAGTGATACTTGTACTTGTTGTTGGTACCATGCCCGTTGGATCAGATTCTTTAACGTGCGGCAAAAGTATTTTCACATCACTTGCTTTTAAAAGTAGACTATCTTTTTTTGAAGCCACACCAATAATTTTAATATTAAATCTATTTGCATAACGAAGTACATTTACAATTTCAGAAGTATTGCCTGAATAAGAAAAAATTAAAAGCAAATCTCTTTTATCAATTTGTCCAAGATCACCATGATTAGCCTCTGAAGGATTTAAAAAAAATGAAGAAATTCCAGCAGAAGATAAAGTGCTTGATATTTTTCTTGCTATTAGACCGCTTTTTCCCACACCAGCAGCAATGACTTTACCTTTACAATTAGCTATTAACTCAACTGCTTTAACAAAAGATTGATCAAAAATTTTATTAATTTTTCTAAGCTCTGAGATCTGAATAGCGGCCGCTTTTTTTGCAATAGAGATATAATTTACTTTAGCCATTAATGCTCAAATATTGAAAATTTAAATCCTTTTTGGTCTAATTCTATTCTTGTATCTAAAAATTCTAGACATTTTTTATAAATATCCATGCGTTCTTCTCGTATTAACATTTTCTCTAACTCAGCTTTAATTTTATGAAGGTAAATCACATCATTTGCAGCGTATTCTAATTGTTTTTCATTAAGATCATTAATGTTTTTATTCCAATCACTTGAGCCTTGATTTTTGTCTATTTTTTTGTTGCAAAATTCTAAAACTAGATTTTTTAGACCATGAGCATCGGTGTAAGTTCTACAAATTTTTGAAGCTATTTTAGTACAGAAAATATTTTTTATTTTACATTTTAGAAAATATTCAAGTGCACTTTTATCAAATCTTAAAAAATGTCCAATCTTTAGTATCTTTTCATTTTGCAAAATAGAGACCAAATTTGGCATCTTATAATTGGTTCGGTCCGGTTGAATCACATAGACGTCTCCCCCTTCATTGTAAATTTGAACTAAACTTAATTTATCTCTTTCTGGAATCAACAGACCTGTGGCCTCCGTATCAATGGCCACACTATCTTTAAATGATTTTGCAACTTCTGAACTTATGTCCCCTTGAATCCTATGTATTTTCATATAACTATCTTAAATACCATGAACGATTACCCAATAGCAACGATCCTTGGCGGTGGAGGATTTATAGGAAGGTATCTTGTCAGAAAAATGACTGAAAAGAATTACCAATGTATTATTCCAACAAGGAACGCTTATTTAAAAGGTTATTTAAAGACACAAGCCCCCCCGGGCGCTATAGAATTTATTGATTTTAATCTTAAAGATTTTTCTAAAATTGAAGAGGCAATCAAAAATTCAGATATCGTAATTAATTTAATTGGTATTCTTTTTGAAAATAGTAAACAAAAATTTTCAGATTTACATGCCGATTTGCCAGGTTTAATTGCTAAATATTGTTCACAGTCAGAAGTTAAAAAATTTATCCATGTTAGTGCCATTGGTGCTAATGCTAATTCAAAATCTTTATACCAACGATCAAAATTTGAAGG
>SYDM01000082.1 GCA_005801485.1 Rickettsiales bacterium | reverse complement strand
TAAAATCAAATCTGGGTTATTTACTTTAATATCTTCAATAGCTTTTTCACCATTTGAATTAAAAAAAACTTTATAGCCTTCTTTTTCTAAATTGTATTTAACTAGAGTAACGATCGACTCTTCGTCCTCTACAATCATTATTTTAGCTTTCATTAATTTTAAACTTGGGTGTCTTTACCTTTAGGCCGATGTCCTTTTAAATATTCACCATTAATTAAATAATATATTGACTCAGCAATATTGGTTATGTGGTCTCCTGCTCGTTCTAAATTTTTAGTCACAAATATTAGATGAGTTGAGTAAGCTAAATTTTTTTTATCTTTTGATAAAAAAACCATTACATTATTCATTGCTAAATGAGTTAAATCATCAACTTTTTCATCCCCTTTCCACACGGCTAAGGATTTATCTAGAGATAAGTTTACATAAGAATCAATTACATCTTTAAGTTGTTTTTGGACTAAATCACCCAATCTTTTTAAACTTTGTATCAATGTTTCGGGTAAATCTAAAGGTAAGGGTTCAACTTTTTTTGCATTACTTTTTGCTAAATCGCCTATTCTTTCTAAATCTTGAGAAATTTTTAAAGCACTAATTGTTGACCTTAAATCAATTGCCATTGGCGCTCTCTTCACTAACACATTCATTATTAGGGTATCTATTTTAGATCTAAATTTATTTATCTTTTCATCGTTCTTAATTATTTTTTCTATGGACTCTTTATCAACTTTAATCACTGCTTCTAAAGAGTCTGACAATTGACTTTCGGTTAAGCTTCCCATTTGGATCAAAGTGTCGTGTAAATGCTGAAGTTCCTCTTCGTATGATTTAACAATATGTGTTTCGTTATTCATTTTAATTTTATCCAAATCTACCAGTAATATAATCTTGTGTCATATTATTACTAGGGTTTTTAAAGATTTTTTCAGTAGTTCCAAGTTCAATTAATTTTCCTAAGTGAAAAAAACCAGTTTTTTGAGATACTCTTACTGCTTGGGCCATAGAATGAGTAACAATAATAATTGTATAAGTTTCTCTTAACTCATCAATTAATTCCTCTATTTTCGCTGTTGCAATTGGATCAAGAGATGAACAGGGTTCGTCCATTAATATGATTTCTGGGTTAATAGATATTGCCCTAGCGATACACAATCGTTGTTGTTGACCTCCTGATAAGCTTGTTCCTGGCTCATTTAGTCTATCTTTAACCTCATTCCACAAAGCTGCTTTTTTTAAACCACTTTCAACTATTTTATCTAAATCATTTTTATTATCTACTAGACCATGAATTCTTGGTCCATAGGCAATGTTATCATAGATACTTTTTGGAAACGGATTTGGTTTTTGAAAAACCATTCCAACTTTTTCTCTAAGCAAGTTTACATCTACATCTTTTTTATTTATTTCTTGGCCATCTATTTTTATAGAACCCTCAACTTTACATATTTCAATAACATCGTTCATTCTATTAATACATCTTATAAAAGTAGATTTTCCACATCCTGAAGGTCCTATTAAAGCTGTAACTTTTTTTTCCTCTAATTCTAAATTTACGTCAAATAAAGCTTGTTTAATTCCATAAAAAACATTTAAATTTTTTGTAGATATTTTTATTTTTTCATTTTTCATATTAGTTCCACTTCTTTTCAAATTTGTTTCTTAAGTAAATTGCAAAAGAATTCATAAATGCTAAGAAAAAAATTAAAATTATTATAGTGGCTGAAGTTTTTTCAACAAATCCTCTTTCTGCTGACTCCGACCACAAATAAACTTGCACAGGCAAAACTGCCGATGGGTCAAAAGGGGTGGACGGGACAACATTAATAAATGCTACCATTCCTATTAGTAAAAGTGGAGCCGTTTCTCCTAGTGCTTGACTAAGTCCAATAATTGTTCCTGATAAAGTTCCGGGCATGGCTAAGGGTACAACATTGTGCATGACGGTTTGAACTTTAGATGCTCCTAAAGCTAAAGCCCCCTCTCTTATTGATGGTGGAACAGCTTTAAGTGCCGCCCTACAAGGTATAATAATTCTGGGCAAAGTCATTAAAGCAAGAACTAAACCGCCCACTAACGGGGTTGATCGTGGTAAATAAAAATAATTTAAAAAAATACCAAGTCCTAATAGTCCAAATAC
Organism: Rickettsiales bacterium; assembly: GCA_005801485.1. The sequence continues at coordinate 6,445 of SYDM01000082.1, read as the reverse complement.
TATCGATGGCACCGCAGCTAAATTATTAACATTCACCTCGATGATTTCTGTAATTTTATTTTTTGGAGCAAATTCCTCTAAATAAATTGCTGCTAAAATTCCTAGTGGAAAAGATAAAAGTAAACATACAAATAAAGTTAGAAACGATCCTGCTAATGAAGCACCAACACCAGCAATTTCTGGTTCTCTTGAGTCTGCATTAAAAATAAAAGGCCAGTTAAATTCAGAGATTATTTTATTTTTTGCATCTTGTTCATCAAAAATCTTTAATTGAAAATCTGAAAACTTTCTTTTGTCCTCTGGAATATCTCTTGGAAAATTGCCTTTATATAGTTGGTCTAAGTCATCTGATAGAGTTAAAGCAACCTCAGCTGTTTTATTCAAAACATCTTTATTTTTTAAGTAAAACTTTTTAATTTCAAATGTTGCGTCTATACTTACTAAATCAATTAAATCAGCTTGATTTAACTCTGGGGTATTAGGAGCTAAATTCAACAGTGCTTCTTGCAAAATTTCATTAAAATTAGTTTGTTTAATTTCTTTCTCAATTGAATTTAAATTAATACCTAATTTTTTTTCATTAAAATTGATTTTTAAAAGTATTTGAGTTCTTGAAAAAGCACTAAGACCATTAGTGAAGATAGTAAAAATTAAAATACATAAAAATGATAATGCTAAAATAATTGATAAAATTCCAAAAAATCTAAATCTTTTTTCAGCACTGTGTCTTTTCTTTAATAATTTTTCTTTTGCTTTGCTATTCATATTTTTCTCTAAATTTTTTTACAATATTTAACGCAATAATATTTATAACTAGGGTGAAAAAAAATAATGTAATTCCCAATGCAAAAGCAGCCTGTGTTTTTGGATTATTAAAGGACTGATCACCTATTAAAATTGTAACTATTTGTGTTGTAATAGTTGTAGATGCTTCTAATGGATTAATTGTTAAATTTGCCCCAAGACCAGCGGCCATGACAACAATCATGGTTTCTCCAACAGCTCGCGAAATTGCAAGAAGAATTGATCCAACAATTCCAGGGAGAGCAGCGGGTAATACAATTTTTTTAATTGTTTCAGATTTATTTGCTCCCATTGCATAAGAACCCTCTCTCAAAGATATTGGAACAGCATTAATTACATCATCAGTGAGTGACGAAATATAAGGAATAATCATAATTCCCATGACCATTCCAGCTGCTAAAGCGCTTTCTGATGATACATCTAATCCAATGCCTTCTCCAATATTTTTAAAAAAAGGACCAACTGTTAGCGCTGCAAAAAAACCATAAACCACCGTTGGAATTCCTGCTAATATCTCAATTAATGGTTTTACGATTTTTCTAACTTTGCGTGAAGCATACTCAGCCATATATATTCCAGAAAAAAGACCAATTGGAACCGCAACACACATAGCAATCATTGATATAAAAAAAGTTCCCCAAAACAAAGGGACTGCTCCAAATACATTTTCGACATCTGCAGTTTGAACTGATGCATCTCTTACAAATGCTCGGCCAGGTGCCCAATTTGTACCTGTAATAAAATCAAAAATGGATACCGCAGTGAAAAATTTTATGCTTTCAAAAAGTAATGAAAGTACAATGCCAAATGTTGTAAATACTGCAATAGCAGCACATAAGAACATTACAACTTTTATTGTTTTTTCAACACCTTCTCTTGCTTTAATGTTTTTCAAGATTTGAGTATAAGCAAAAGATAAAGAAAATATTATTGCACTAAAAATAACCACAAATTTCGATAATTCGAAAATTTTATAAATACTTAAAAATTTTTCAGAATAGTGCACTAAATTCTGAGGAACAGTTCCTGAAAATTTTTTTTCTGCAATTGCTTTGATCTCTGAAAATATCAAATTTAATTTATTGTCATCAATTGAAGGGTCAGCTCTGAAATCTGATAAAATGAGAGTTTTTACAATATACAACTCAGAAAAAGAAAAAAAGAATAATATTATTAGTGCTGGTAAGCCACACCAGGCTGCTAAATAATAACCATAATATTCAGGAAGTGAGACAAATTTTTTTCCACTTATTTTTGTTTGTTTTAAAACTTTAGATTTTCCGAAAAAATAACAAGAAAGACTAAAAATAGTAATCAAAAATAGTATTATAAGATTCATTTAATTAATAATTTGATGCTTATTTTATCTAGAGCCGAAAATAATTTCGGCTCTAAATTAAATTAACTATACTAAAGTTTAGTTCTTAAGTGCTACTAATTTAGAAGCAACGTCTCTTACCTTATCTTCTGTTTCTTTAGTATTTGGAACTAAACCAACTCTAAAAAGATAACCTGATGAACCAACCGCTGTATTTCCAGTGTATTCTGTTAAGAATTCTTTAAATCCTGGAATAACACTAGCATGAGCTTTTTTAGCATACAAAAATAACGGTCTTGCTACAGGATATGTATATTTTTGTATTCCTTCAATTGATGGAGCAATTCCATCAATTTTGGCTGCTTTAATTTTATCTTTATTTGCAACTAAGTAGCTATATCCGAAATAACCGAAGGCATTAGGAGTAGAAACTAATTTTTGTACAATTAAAGTATCATTTTCTCCTGCTTCAATAACAGCAGTGTCTTCTCTATATTTTGTACAATTTTTAGGATCAGCTGTTAATTTTTTAAAATCTTCGTCACAACCTTTAGCCATAACTAATTCATCCCAAGCGTCTCTTGTGCCAGATGTTGGCGGAGCAACTAAAATTTCAATTTTTACATTTGGTAAAGACTTATCTATCTCATTCCAATTTTTATACGGATTTTTAACTAATTTTCCATCAATCACAACTTCACTTGCAATTGCTTTCCAAATTTGAGCTTTTGAGAAATTAACATCATTCCCTTTTACGGAGAATGCAAACGTTAAGCCGTCATTGCCTATTGGCAATTCTATAATTTCAGTTACACCATTTTTAATGCAAAGTTCCATTTCATCTTTTTTAATGGCTCTAGATGCTCCTGTCATGTCAGGATGCTGTACACCTACACCACCACAAAAAGATTTAAACCCACCGCCTGTTCCTGTACTTTCAACAACTGGTGTTTTGAATTTTCCCTGCTTTCCAAATCTTTCTGCAACTATTGTTGAATATGGATAAACGGTTGAAGATCCGACTATTTTTATCTGATCCCTAGCGTTAGCAACATTAGCTAAGAAAAGTATGCTTGAAATTAATATTATATTTTTTAGTATATTCATTTTTTTTTACCTTTTTTTATTTAATTCACTTTAAATACTTTAAAATTTTTACGATTCTATTACAAAAACATTAAATATTTATTACAAGTATTAAATTTAAGGTTGTGTTACTCACTGAGATGGAAATGAAACGATGAATTCTGAGCCTTTACCTTCTTCACTTAGAATGTTTAATTCTCCTCTGTGTTGAAGCACTAAGTGTTTAACTATAGCCAAACCTAAGCCTGTTCCACCAACTTTTTTGCTCTTTTCAGGATCAACCCTAAAAAATCTCTCAGTAACTCTCGGTATTAATTCTTTAGGTATTCCTACCCCGCTATCTTTAACTGAGACTAGTATTAAGCCATTTTTCTTTTTAGATGAGATATGAATATTTTTTCCTTTTTCACTGTATTTTATTGAATTTTCTAAAAGATTAGAAAATATTTCAATTAATTTATCTCTATCGCCAACAATTTTTCTAGCATCTTTTTTACAATCAAAATTTATACTAATTTGATTTTTATTAAGTGCTTGATTTTGTGTTTGGATGACGTGATCTATAATATCTTTAAGATCTATATCTTTATTTGGTCTAATGTGTTCTTCTAATTCAATTTTAGATAAAGACAAAAGATCTCTAATTAGATTTTCCATTCTTTGAGCTTGATCCAACATTATAGTTATAAATTTCTTTTGAGCCTCAAAATCATTTTTTGCATGTCCTTGGCTGATTGTTTCCAAGCCCAATTTAATTGATTGTAAAGGAGTCCTTAATTCGTGAGAGGCGTTAGCTACAAAATCTGATTTAAGCTTTTGAACCTTAGCTATTTCTGTAAGATCTCTAAGGACAATAATTATCAAATTATTATTTACTGGATGAGAAAAAATTGTAGCACTAAAAAATTGATAAATTGGATTTTTAATTTCAACTTCTACTACTTGCTTTTCATTTGTATCAAGACATCTATCAAAACTTTCTAAAATTTCAGGAGCTCGCAATAACGAAGCTAGGTGTTTACCTTCAAAATTTTCACCAAATCTTAAAACTGACTGCTTATTTAAAAAAACAATTTCTTTAAACTTATTAATGATTAAAATTTGATCTAAAAATTCATCAAGAGTATTTTCGATTACATAATGCTTATTGTTTAAAGTTTCAGGAAATTCTTCTTTATTGTTCTCGTGTATTATTTTTTTTTTATCAACATCAGATCTTGCATCTGAAACCTCGCTAAGAGACCTAATGATCAAAAAAATAATCAGAAAAAAAATTATGAAAATTAATATGTAAAGTAATATTTCCATAGAATGTTTATACGCTATCTAGATTAAACACTCAAATATGCTACATAACAAATAGATGAATGAGAGAATTAAATTCTGTGTTGTTGTAAACACTAATGCTTTAAAAAATCAAAAGCTTCTTGATCAAATTATCAATTTACTAAAAAATAATCATGATATTGAATTTATTGAATCAAAATCAATTATTGAAGCAAAAGAAATATATAAAAAACTATCTTTAAAAAAATTTGATCGATTAATAATTACTGGCGGAGATGGTTCTTTTAATTTTGCAATTAATGAAGTGATAAAATATCCATCTCTTTTAAATAAAGAAATGGGATATATTCCTTTAGGCACAGCCAACATTCTACAAATTGAAGCAAACATTAAAAAAAAAGCTAAATTAATTTATGAGACTTTAACCTCTAAAAAAATCAAAAAAATTTATTTGTCTAAAGCAAATAATGACTATTTCTTTTTAATGGCCGGTGTTGGGTTTGACTCTAAAATTGTAGAGTCGATTGATACAAATATAAAGAAATATTTAGGTAAAATTATTTTTGTTTATAAGGGATTGGTGCATTTTTTATTTCTTAAAAATGAAAAAATGGAAATAGAAATTGACAATGAAAAACTATTGGCAGATTGGGTGCTGTGCACTAACGCTAAATATTATGCTGGACCTTATTCTATAACTAATGAAACTAATATTTTTAAACCTAAAGTAGTAATATATATTTTTAAAAATTTAACTCGAATAAAATTACTTTATTACTGTTGGTTAATTTTTACAAAAGGCGATCTTAGTTCAGCCAGAAGTATTGTAACCAAAGATTTAAGTTATTTGAAGATTAATAAAGTAAATCATCAATTACTCTCCCAAGTTGATGGGGAAAACTTTGGTTATAGTGAAAATATAAAGATACAAACTACCGATAAATATATTAATTTACTGGTTCCTTAAAATAATAAACTAAAAATTTTAGTTATTTTTTTTTTTGAATCTCATCATACATTTTTTTGAGATCATCAGGCGATAAGTTTTTATCTTTTAATTTTTCAAGAATCTTATTATTTTCAGCATCTTCTTTGCTTTCAAAAATGTAATCATCTTGTCTATTCTGATCAAGCGTACCATCATTTTTGTTTTTATTTCTTGCATCAAGTCCAGCACTAATTGCTCTAAGGCCTAAATAAAGAACTATACCCAGAATTATTAAAATTGCTGCGTAAAAAAATAAGTATCCCATTTTATAATTATATATAATCTCTCTTTATTTGTAAGTATTTGATTTTAACTAAAAAATATTAATTTTATATATAAGATAGTCTAAATACTCAAGATTTGAAAAAAATGAAAATAAATTATTTTAAAGTTATTATAATTTCTTCTCTTTTAATAACTTTAGTTTTTAATTTTCACCTTTTTGAACATTTTGAAACTAATTATCGCCTTAAGTATGCAGATAAATTTAATGATAGATACTTTCTTTTTACTTTATACTTTTTAATTTTTACAATCATTGCTTCTTCTTCTTTTTTAGTAGGCCAAAGATATTTATTAAAGCCACTCATTATTATTTTAGTCTTTGTAAGCGCAATAAATTATTACTTTTTAACTGTCTTGGGCATTATAATTAATGAAGACATTATTCAAAGTACCATCGACTCTTTAAAAGAAAGTAATTGGGGAGAGATAAATGATTTATTAACTTTTAAATATTTTATTTATTTATTTTTCTTAGCATTTTTACCTTCTTTTTTTTTATGTTTTGTTAAAATAGAATACCCAAATTTTAAAAAAGAAATAAGTATTCGTTTAATATCGACTGTACTTTTGTTTTTAATTACCTTTGGCTTAATTTATGCTAATTATAAAAATATTGCTTTTATCTCTGGTGGAGCAACAAAAATAAAAGAACATATCGTTCCTCATTATTTTATATC
>SYDM01000081.1 GCA_005801485.1 Rickettsiales bacterium | reverse complement strand
ATGATATCAACGATATCTTTTATTTGAGAACGATTTAAGGCTGTGTGTTTTTTATGGATTTGTTTTATTAGCTCAGATTTTAGCAAGAATTAATCTTCTTCTTTTTCTTCTTTTCTCTTTTTTGCTGTTTTACCTAAAGCTTTTTTAAATATACCAGCCAACGTTGCTCCAGATTTAGCATATGCACCAAACTTAGCCACCAAGCTTTTCTCTTCATAAATTTGTGCCGCTTTAACAGACAAAGTAACTTCTCTTTTTTCTAAATTTAATTCTGTGATCATGGCATCTAAAACATTACCCGGTACAAAAATTTCAGGTCTTGCATCAGCATTTTCTTTGGCTAATTGATTTTTGTTAATCATAACAATAATATGTTTATCAGTGTCCACAGATACTTTTACTCCAGTTTTTAGAACCTCGTGCACACGTGTTGTGATTATAGATCCTTCTTTTTTCTTATTTTCTTTAAACCAATCAAACGGATCTTTTTCTAGAGCTTTAATAGAAAATCGAAGTTTATCATCTTTTAATTCTATAATTTTAACTTTTATTTTTTCTCCTTTTTTGAATTTTTTTAAGTCCTGATTTTCTTCTAAATAAGAAAGCTCTTTCTGTGTTATCATTCCTGTTAATCCATTATCTAAGTGAGCAAAAATAGCTTTATCTGTTATATTATTTATAGTCGCTTCAGCAATTGACCCAACTTTATTTTTTATGTCTTTCCATGGATTTTCTAAATTGGCCTCTTTATAGGATAGTGAAATTCTTTTAGCTGCAGTGTCGATAGAGACGATTTTTACTTTAACGGTTTGAGAAGCAGATAAGATCTTAGTAGGATCAACATTTTTATTAGTCCAATTTAATTCCGAGGTATGTATTAACCCTTCTATTCCATCTTCTAATCTAACAAAAGCCCCGTAGTCCATTAGTTTGGTAACGACACCTTGGTAGACAGAACCAATTTTATATTTCTTTTCTAAACTATCATACGGATCACTCGACAAAGCTTTGACACTGGCAGATACACGGTTAGTCTCTTTATCAATTTTTATAATTTTGACACGCATTGTTTGTCCAATAGTTACAAGGTCTGAAGGTTTTTTTACTCGGCCATGTGCGAGATCGCTCACATGAACTAATGAATCGATTCCATTTATGTCTAAAAAAATTCCCCAATCCGTTGTTGCTTTTACTTTTGCATTTTCAATAATGTCGCCTTCTTTTAAATTTTTTAAAGCTTCTTTAGTATCTATATTTTTACTTTTCTCTAAAACTGCTCTTCTACTTGTGACAACATTGCCTCTAATTTTACACATACGTGTTGCGATAACTTTTAATGGTATATTCATTAAGTGATCAAATCTTTTAAGTGGCTTTATATCAATTTGTGAAGCGGGCATAAATGTTGGAAAATTTTCGATTTCACACACAGCTCCACCTTTACATTTGTGAGTAATAATTCCTGTTATTTCTTCCCCTGTTTCAAATACTTTTTCCAGTTTGCTCCAAGTATTCATTCGTCTAGCTTTTTCTTTGGAGATTACGATTTCACCCTTAAAACTTTCGACCCGTTCTAAAAAAACTTCAATTTTCGATCCGACTTTTAATTTTCCTAATTCGTCATCACCTTTCCATTCAACTATTGGAATCATTCCTTCCATCTTGGCTTTGCAGTCAACGACGATAAAATTTTTATTGATTTCCGTTACAGTTGCCTTGATAATTTCACCTTCTTTAAGTTTTCGATCCTTAAAGTCATCATTTAGTAAACTTTCGAACTCCTTTTGAGAGCTAGATAGTTCCTGATGAAAAGTTTCAACTGCCATATTTTTCTTTAATTCTTTTTTCGATTATGTATGACATTTTATTAATCATACCTTTTATATTTTTTAATTTATCAGTTCGCACAATTATCGCATTTTTTGACTGAATCAAAGGAGAATTTTTACGATTTTTATCTAAATTATCTCTAATACGCATAGCTTTTTTAACTTCCATAAAGGTAATATTTTTATTTTTTTTCTTAAGTTCTTTAAATCTTCTTTTTGCAGCGGTATCTAAATTGCACTTAAAGAAAAATTTTATATCTGCTTTTGGTAGAATAACGGTACCTATATCTCTTCCTTCAATACAAACTTTTTTAAATTTCATAGCAAATTTTTTTTGAAAAATTTTTAAAATATTTCTTATTTTTTTTTCTTTTGCAATTATTGAAGTGTGCGCAGAAATTTCAGGTGAGTGTAAAAGTTTATTTTTTAATTTTTTTAAATTTAAGTTCTTAAATTTTTTTATTAAAAAAGATGTAATATTTTTTGGTTTATGTTTTAACAGTTGGTAACTAGCGTAGCGGTAAAGTAAACCTGAAGACAAAAATTGTAAGCCATATTTTTTTGAAATAAGTCTAGCTCCCGTAGTTTTTCCACTTGCAGCAGAACCGTCTGCAGCTACCACTAGTTTATAATGTTTTTTTAATTTCAAATTTTCCTCCCAGTAATTTAATAATTTTTAAAAAAGAAGGTGACGATGTTTTAACGGTCTCAAAGTTTTTAATTTCAGCTTTAATTCCTGTGGTCAAAGACAAAATTACAGTACTCATACAAATTCGGTGATCACCAAGATTAGGCACTTTAATTATAGCATTTTTTTTTATTATTGTTTGACCGTAAACTTTCATTTCATTTTTTGTTGATTTACATTGAATACCAATTTGATTTAATATTTTTCTCATTTCTTCAATTCGATTACTTTCTTTATTTGCTAAATCTTCAATACCTCTAAAAACGGATTTCCCTTTAGTTAGAGCGGCAAGTACAAAAAGAATAGGGTATTCATCGACAGTTGAAGGAAACCATTTAGAGCCAGTCCTAATAGCTTTTAGTTTAGAACTTTGAACGTGGATATCACCAATCTCCTCATTATTAATTTTCTTTTTTTTTAAGAATTTTATTTTAGCTCCATGTTTCTTTAAAATATTATAAAAACCAATTCTTCTCGGATTTAGTCCCACATGATGAATCGTTAATTTTGCACCAGTTGTTAATATAGTCAGTGCAGTAAAAAATGCAGCTGAGCTTGGATCGCCTGATACATTAATTTTTAAAGGATTTAAGTATTCTTTACCAAAGACTTTAATATGATTTTGCCCCTTTTTATTTTTTTTTATTTTTAAAACATGTGGACTTTGCAAAAGCATATTTTCGGTAGAATTTCTGGATTTTTCTTCTTCAATGATATTTGTTACTCCATTAGCATTAAGACCGGCTAGCATGGCTGCACTTTTAAGCTGCGCTGATACACCGGCTCTATATTTTATGCCGATCGGTATTGCTGAAGAGATAAGAGTTAGCGGAAAATTGTTTTTATTTGGGGGTAAAAAAGTTGCGCCAAATTCACTTAGAAGATCAATGAGCTTGCTCATATTTCGTTTATTTAGTGAGTGATCTCCTTTGATTTTAACTTGAATATCTGGAGTAGTAGAAAGTAAACCTATAAGCAATCTTGCCGTTGTGCCTGAATTTCCACAATCCAAAACAGTATTCTTTTTTGCATAAAGAGACCCAAGTCCTTTACCATAAACTAAATAATGCCCAGCTTTTACTTTATCAATTTTAACCCCTAATTTTTGACAGACTCGTATGCAAGAAAACACATCATCAGACTCTAAAACATTTTTTACTTCTGAAATATTATGGCTAATAGCCCCAATTAAAAAAGAACGAATAGAAATAGATTTATCCGAATCTACCTTAATAATCTTATTAAAAGGTTTAATTAGCTCAGAGACCTGAAGAGAAAAACTTTGATTTGGCATTTCAATTAAGCACTAAACGAAGATCCAAAATAAAGTTCAATAGCTTTTGAAGATTTTAAAATTTCAGCTGGCGTGCCTTGTGCAATAATAGATTGTTCACCTAAAACATAGGCTTTATCAACTATTGAAAAAAGATTTTGAACTTGGTGATCTGTAATCATGATTGTTATACCCCATTGCTGAAGTTTTAAAATATATCGCTGAATATCTTGAACTATGATTGGATCTAATGCAGCTAGTGGTTCGTCTAGCAATACTACGCTTGGCTTATTGATCAATAAACGACTTAAGCACAAACGTTTTACTTCTCCACCTGATAAATGGGACGCGTATATATTTCTTAAGTGTTGAAGATTGAATTCATCAAGCAACTTTTCAGTTAATTTGATTTGGTTTTCTTTAT
>SYDM01000080.1 GCA_005801485.1 Rickettsiales bacterium | reverse complement strand
GCTCTTTCAGCAAATAAAACATATCACTCTTTACTGTTAGAAGGTTTAGTTTCTATTCCTGTTATGAACCCAGGTGATACCATTTGGTGGCATCCTGATATTATTCATGCTGTTGAGGACAATCATACCGGCAAAGGTTATTCTAATGTAGTCTATGTAGGCTCAATGCCTTTATGCGAAAAAAATTTAGAATACGCAAAAAGACAAGCTCAAAATTTTCTAAAAGGTGAAAGCCCACCTGATTTTGCTGCTGAAAACTATGAAACAGGTTTTATTGATCGAGCAACCTTAGAAGACTTAACTAGTTTGGGAAAAAAACAATTAGCTTTATTGGACTGGAATTAAAGATTATTAATTTATTAGACCCATTTTTTTCTCTCTTTGAATGATAAATAATCCACTTAATACAACGATTGTTCCACCTATTAACATATTGATTGATGGAATTTCATCAAAATAAAAATAACCAAAGAGCATTCCCCAAATAATAGTACTGTATCTAAAAGATGATGTAGTAGACATCATTGCTGTTCTAATAGTTATAATCGAAAAGAAATAACCAATAATTAAAAATATCGCGGATAATATTATAATTAAATAATCATTTAAATTAAAATTAATAAGTTGAGGACTAGCAATTGCACCAATACCAAATACCAAAGTTACAACAAGAGACGTTAAAAAAACACCTTGCATAATATTAAAATTATTTTTTATTTTTCTTGTATACGTATCTCTATAAGCGATAAAAAATGCTGAGATAAGAGGAAAAATAAAATAAAAACCAAATTCTAATTTAGTTGGGTTGATTACGATTAATACTCCAATAAATCCTACAATAACTGCTGACCATCTCCTCCAGCCAACTTTTTCAGATAAAAATATAGCTCCTGCGAATGTAATCAAAATAGGCGCTAAATTTAATAAAACGTATACATCGGCCATAGGCAAACTATACAAGCCAATAAAAAAGAAAATCGCAGTGACACTTTCCATTAATCCTCTAAATTGTAATTTAGTATTTGTTGCCAAATCTTTAAAATTAAAGTCACCTGAGAAAAATAGGACTATTCCCAAAATAAAAGTAGCTATAATTCCTCTTACAAAAATGATTTCGTCAATTAAATCTAAAGTGTTAACTTTGATTATTATTTTTTTTATTAACGCATCATTAGCTGTAAAAAAAAGCTGGCACAAAAGCATATAGATGATGCCTTTAGTTTCTGTACTTCTTTTTTTAAAATATTTCATAGAACTTATTATGTGTGATAAAATTGCTTTAAATAATTATACTAATTAACACAAATAACACTTATAAATAAAATATTCATATGATTATTAAGTTAGCTATCGCTTTTGGTGCTGGATTTATAAGTTTTTTATCTCCGTGCGTACTTCCTATTATTCCTGGATATGTTTCTTATATTACTGGAAAAAAACTTGATGAAATTCAACAAAATAGAAAAATAGTTTTATTAAAAACTATTACTTTTTCTTTAGGGTTTTCTTTTATCTTTATTATACTCGGCATTGGAGCATCTTTTATTGGTAATGTTTTAATTTTTTTTAATAAAGAACTTAGAATTGCTGCAGGAATAATTATTATTATTTTTTCTTTAAATTTATTAGGAATTTTAAATTTTAACTTTTTAAATCAGGATAAAAGATTTGAAACAGGATCTTATAAAGATAATTATTTTTTTCCTTTTGTAGTAGGGGCTGCATTTGCTTTTGGTTGGACACCTTGTATTGGTCCGGTTTTAGGGTCTATTTTAGCTTTGTCCGCAAGTGAAGCTACAATATCCAATGGAATTATTTTACTTTCTTTTTATTCTTTAGGATTAGCTATTCCATTTATTTTATCAGGCTACTATATGACTGTATTTCTAAATTCAAAAAAAGGTTTTGGAAAATATTATGGGCGTATTATTAAAACTGGTGGGGCACTCCTTTTAATAACTGGATTACTTATTGTTACTAATCAAATACAAGTTATTAGTTATTATATTTTAACAATCTTTCCATTCTTTGCTACTTTTGGTTAATTAAAAATAGTGATTAATCTATTAGCTATTACTTTATTCCCCTCTTTATTAAAGTGCGTATCGTTCCAAAAATAATATTTTTTATAAACTTCAAGATATGAAGTTTTTTCTTTTTCTTCAAAAAAGAAAGGGAAAAAATTAATAAATTTTTCACATCTTGTAATACAAAATTCTTCCCACTTTTTAACATGTTTTGAATTAACCACATCACGCTCTAACTGTTGTGGCCAGGGATAAACGGCTAGACTTAGTTTTATGTTATTTTTTTTCAATAAATCAGAAAGTTTTATCATATTATTAACCATTTCATTTTCAGTTTTCGAAATTGGATCTTCATATCCAGGAATAGTGTCACTTTTTTGATAAGTCCACATGGCTTTAAGATTTGCTTTTTCAGTAAAAATTGGAACTTCACTTATTAATGGTGGAACCTCTTTATTAAATTTTTGATTCATTTTTATTACATATGTATAGAAATTTATTAAAGGAAAGTTTTTTTTTAAGAATTTTCTTCTTTTTAAATTTTTTTCTTTAGCATTTTTTTCATTTACCGAAAGATCAGAATTGAGTTGGTAAAATACATTATCATCGTAAAGATCACTTATATCTATAAACAAAATTAAGTTTTTAAACTTATAGTTATTTTCTAAAAGAAATTTAACTTTAGATAAATAAATACTTGGCGAATATGAAGTAACACCTAAATTAGCAACAGATACATTGTTTTTTTTTTCAAATATTCCAACAAATGTTTCACTATAATTTAAAGCAACTCCTTCAACAAATGAGTCACCTATAAAAGCATAGTCAAATTCTTTTTCTCTTTTTTTATCACAATCATACTTAAAACCATGATTGTCTGTACATAGAACAAAATAATTATTAAAACTTTTAGCTCTTTCATATTTTACATTAGGTCTTAATGCATGGTGATAATAGGGGTGATCAATTCTTATTAATCTTTCGTAAAAATCTGTTGAAGAAAAATATCTATCAAATTTAGATAAAATTAGTTTTCCAAATAAAAAATCTATAACTAAAATTGACACCAATGTTATAACTGTAGTTCGAAATATCAATTTAAACATTTTTAGATAATAATTATTATTATAGAGAAAAAAATAATTAATTAGACAACAATTTGTCTAGCTCACCACTTCTATTTGCTGCTTGAAGTTGGTCATTACCACCGACGTAATGATCACCAATAAAAATTTGCGGAATAGTTCTTGCACCATTAGTTCTTTCTAACATTTCTTTTGCTTTAGCTTTATCTTTCCTAACATCAAATTCTTCAATTTCAACGTTTTTAGTTTTAAGCAAAGCTTTTGCAGCAGCACAGTATGGACATGGGCTGCCTGAATACATTGTAACTTTTTTCATATTTAATATATATCGTCCATTTTTATCTTTTCAATCATTCTTTTTCTTGATTCTTTAAATTTAGCCCTATGTTTAATACTTTTATTATGAACTCTTTCTCGCCAAAGTTTAAATGAAGATGGTTTTAAGTTTCTTCTCATAATCTTAATGACTTCAGATTCAGTTTTTCCAGTTTTTTCTTTAATTTCCTCAAAAGTAATTCGATCTGCCCAAGCAGCCCAAATAATCCAATTATCATCTTTAATGTTTGGCTCTGGATTTTTAACTTTTGTTTGAGGAATTAAACTTTTTTTTTTCATTATTATTTTTTAATCTATTTATTTATTCTCATAAGCTAATAAATCAAATTTAAATAAAATATTAATTTGTAAATAGGCTAATTAATTTATTTATAGTCTTAAATAGATCTTTAATACTACTT
>SYDM01000079.1 GCA_005801485.1 Rickettsiales bacterium | reverse complement strand
TTCCAAGTATAGGGTAAAAATTTAAGATAATTAGATTTATTGTCTCTTTTATAAAGCCTTACAAAAATACCTAATATCTTTAGATTTCTTTGAACAGATAAAATATCGAAATCATTTTTAGCTAAATTTTTTTCACTTAATGTAATTTTTTTTGTTTTATTAAGATAATAACTAAAAAGCTTAGACTTTAAATGTATTGGCAAAACTATCCTTACATCGTCAATAAGCGAAGCAACATCATAAAGCAAATTGCCTCTAATGATATCTTGAGAGTCTATAATTCCTATATTGCTTTTATTAATCATAATATTTGAAACATGAAAATCTCTGTGCACGTAGCAACGATTTTGAAAATAAAGTTTTTTATATAAATTATTTAATTCCTCTCTTATATTTTTTTTAAATTTTATAAATTCTTTTGGCTTTGAATTGTTTTTTAAATACCAATGAAAAAATAAATCGGATTCTCTATGTAATACAGGTAAGTTGTATTTTCCGATTTTGATTTTATAATTTTTTAATTTAATATAATTTTTTAATTTTATATTTTGTAATTTAAAAATTATTTTAAAAAGATTTTTATAATCATAAAATTTATTTTTTTTATTTTTAATATAATCAAAAAATGAATGAGTGCCTAAATCTTCTATTTCCATCATACCATTTTTAAAATATTCTTTTGATAACTTTGGAGCTTTAATTTTATTATTTATTAAAAATTTGTTTACAGCTGCATAGACTATTAAATTTTTAAATTTATCTTTATTAGCTTTTACTAAAATAGTTGATCTAATATTTTTTTGAATTCTATAAAATTCACGAAATGAAGCATCATTTGAAATTTTTTTTAATTTAACTTGCATCAAAATTTTTCCATCTTCCAAATCCTTTGAATTTAATATTCCTATAATCTTTAATATTGTTGTAGGTTAAATAAATTTCTAACCTGCTTTCTGGTTTATTTTTTATAATTTTGGCCCATTCTATAATTTTTATACTATTTATTTCTTGACCGAAAATATCTAATTGCTGCACTTCTTTGTCTGATTTTAACCTGTAAAGATCGTAATGCATGATTTTGAGTGGGTTGATTTCATATTCATAAACGAGGTTAAAAGTTGGGCTCAAAACTTCAGTCTCACTTTGCTTATTTTTTTTTTGGATATTATTTATTATCGCTCTTGTTAATGTCGTTTTACCCACACCAATTTCACCAAATAACAACAAGCAATCTTGCTTTTTTATTTTTTTTATAATTTTAAGAGAAATTTGATTTAATTGATCTAAAAATTTTATGATCATTGGCTACTGATCAGTAGCGATAAGTATCAGGTTTAAATGGACCTGTAGTTTTAACACTTATGTAATCTGCCTGCTCTTTGTTTAGCTTAGTTAATTTAGCTCCAACTTTTTCTAAATGAAGCATCGCTACTTTTTCATCTAAATGTTTAGGTAGTACATAAACTTTATTTTCATATTTTGCAGAATTATTCCATAATTCAATTTGAGCAATAACTTGATTAGAAAAAGAGGCACTCATGACAAAACTTGGGTGTCCAGTAGCACAACCTAAATTTACTAATCTTCCTTCGGCTAATAAAATTATTCTTTTATTATTTGGTAGAGTTATTTCATGAACCTGAGGTTTAATTTCATCCCATTTATAGTTTCTTAAAGCCTCAACTTGTATTTCGTTATCAAAATGACCAATATTACAGAGTATGGCTCTGTCTTTCATTGTTCTCATATGATCTGCCGTGATAATATCTTTATTTCCAGTTGCTGTTACAACAATATCGGCTTCTTTAATTGCTTCATCCATAAGAACAACTTCATAACCTTCCATCGCTGCTTGAAGTGCACAAATTGGATCTACCTCGGTAACCATCACTCTTGCCCCACTTTGCCTAAGTGATGCAGCACTTCCTTTTCCAACGT
This sequence comes from Rickettsiales bacterium, assembly GCA_005801485.1. The sequence continues at coordinate 5,431 of SYDM01000079.1, read as the reverse complement.
CGCCAAATCCAGCTACGATAGCAACTTTTCCCGACATCATTACATCTGTTGCTCTTTTAATGCCGTCCACCAAACTTTCTCTACAGCCGTATAAATTATCAAACTTAGATTTTGTAACCGAATCGTTAACATTTATAGCTGGGATCAATAATGTTTTATTAGCTTCCATTTTCTTTAAAGCTAATACGCCTGTTGTAGTTTCTTCAGAAACGCCTTTAATATTTTTTAATAAATTTTTATATTCTTTATGCATTAAACCTGTTAGATCTCCACCGTCATCTAAAATCAAATTTGGCTTCCAATCTTTTTTCCCCTCGATTGTTTGTTTTATACACCACCAATATTCTTTTTCAGTTTCACCTTTCCAAGCAAAAACTGGAATACCGGCTTTAGCTATTGCTGCAGCAGCATGATCTTGTGTTGAAAATATATTACATGAAGACCATCTTACTTCTGCTCCCAACTCAATTAAAGTTTCAATTAAAACTGCAGTTTGAATAGTCATGTGCAAACAACCCAGTATTTTTGCACCTTTTAGAGGAAATTTATTTTTATATTCTTTTCTAAATGCCATTAAGCCTGGCATCTCTGTTTCTGCTAAAGAAATTTCTTTTCTTCCAAAATCAGCTAGATTTATATCTTTTACTTTAAAATCGTTCATAGTCTATGCGGGTCTTTTAACAAGATAATTTATTCTTAGCAAGCAACAATCCTAGCTATACTTTGGAAGTGTTACTTCAATTTGTGCACCTTTAACGTCTGATCTATTTAGTGCTTTAATTTTTCCTTTGTGAAGTTCTATTATATTTTTTACTATATTAAGTCCTAATCCTGAATGCTTGCCAAAATTTTTAGGTCTATTGCTATAAAATCTTTTAAATATATTTTCTATATTTTTTTCTTTAAACCCTGGACCTTGATCTTTAAAAACAATTAAAAAATTATTTTCAATTTCATCAATTTCAATTAAAATTTTGCTATTTGCTTGGCTAAAAGAAATAGAATTATCTAAAAGATTAGCAATAACTTGCTCTATCCTGTTTTCAATGCCTAAAATATAAAAATTTTTTTGATTTTCTTTTTTGTTAACAATTTTAATCTCAATTTTTTTATTTAAATTAGCAATATTTTGTCTAAAATCATCGACAACATTTTTAATATTTAAATTTATATCTACTTTAACCATTTTTTCCCTTGATAAAGACGCTTCATCTTTAAGCATTTGAGTATAGTCAGTAATTAATCGCTCTATTCTTTCTACATCGCTATTAATAATATTTAATAGTTTTTCTCGATCTCTTAATTCTGTAGTTTTGTCTAACAGTTCAGATGCTCCTTTTAATGAAGCTAGTGGATTTCTAATCTCGTGAGCTAAATCAGTAGAAAAAGTCTCTGCTCGATTTGTTCTTTTTTGTAAATCTAAAGTCATCTCATGAATTGATTGGGTTAGCTTTCCAACTTCATCTTTTCTAATAAAAAAATCATCTATATTTAAAGGTTGGTCAGATTTAGCTTTGATTGACTCTGTGTATTTAACCAAAAAACTTATAGGCTTTAAAATATACTTATTTAAAAAAGCAGAAAAAATTAAAATAGCTAATGCAAGCACTAAAACTGTACGAATAATAAAATCTTTTCTTTCGTCTACAGCTACTAAAATTTCATTAGATTGCTCGCCAACTAAAATATAACCAACTTTCTCATCATTTATCAAAACTTTACTTAAGGTTTGAACAAAAAAATCTTTTTTTATTTTATTATCAATAACTAAAGGTTCGTCTTTAAATTTATTCAAAATAATATTTTTAATTTCTTTATAATATTCTTTTGAATCGTTAAAATTACTTTTAACATTATTGTCTATCTGATTAATATTTGTATTATTTATATCTTCTGCAATAATAAATTCAGATCTAGAAAAAACAGACTGGTCTAAATCTAGCCTATCAGTGTCTCCAATAATATTGCCATCTAAATTAAAAAATTGGACTCTGTCTAAGCTTTGAAATAAAAACCTAGCTGATAATAGAAAAGTGCTTATGCCTTTTTCGTTAAATTCTATGCTTAGTCTTTGTAAATGATCATTGGTATTTTGAATAACAACTAAATGATTTATTGATTTATTCTTTACCAGATTTGGCTGAATAGCTTGAAGATAAATAAAAGTAAAAAGTCCTAATACTGAGAAAACTAATAAATTAAATAAAAGAAACTTCTTTAATATAGATGCAGTTTTTTTTTGGTTCATTAACTAACATTCCATCTATACCCGCTTCCATATCTTGTTTCAATTGCTGAAAATTTTTCGTCAACTTTTTTAAATTTTTTTCTAATACGCTTGATATGACTATCAATCGTTCTGTCTTCAATTTCTGCATTCTCTTTGTAGGCTATATCCATTAAATGAGCCCGTTCTTTTATCACACCAGGTCTTTTAGCAAGCTCTTTGACAATTAAAAATTCTGTAGTGGTTAACTTATCGGGTAAAAATTTTCCATTCCACTCACATTCTAATTGAGCAGGGTCCAACTTTAATTTTCCATGAGTAATAAGATTTTTAGATTCATCAATCACTTCAGTTTTTTTTCTAAGCTGAACTCTGATTCTTTCAATTAAAATCTTCATAGAAAATCCACCAGATTTTTTAACAAAATCATCTGCGCCTAATTTTAGTCCTAGTAATTCGTCTACTTCATCGTCTTTTGAGGTAAGGAATATAATTGGAATTGACATTTTTTTTCTCAAACGAGTTAAAAGTTCTTCCCCGTCCATTCTCGGCATTTTAATATCTATTACAGCAAGATCAGGAGGATTTCTTGTTAATCCATTGAGTGCTGTTTCGCCATCAATATAAGTTTGAACTTTAAATCCTTCCCTCTCTAAAGCAATGCTAATGCTAGTTAAAAGATTTCGATCGTCATCTACTAAAGCTATTGTTTGAGCCATATAATAATTTTAATTTTTATAATTAAATTGTCAAAATTTAGGCGTTTATCAACTTAATTAATGAGCTTCTCCCCAATTAAGACCTGAGTTAATGCTTACGTTTAATGGTATAGAGAACATATGATAATCTGAATTTGAAATAGATATCATGGCATCTTTAATTATTTTTTGCACATACTCTTTGTCGTTTTGTAAGCATTCAAAAATCAGTTCATCATGAATTTGTAAAAGCATTTTAGCTTTAAATTTCTTATCTGTTTCAATTAATTGATCTAATTTTATCATTGCAAGCCTAATAATATCTGCTGCAGACCCTTGTATAGGTGCATTGATGGCTGCTCTTTCTTGAAAACTTCTTACGCTAAAATTTTTATCATTAATACCCCTAAGGTGAATTCTCCTACCAAAAATATTATTTACATAACCATTTTTTCTGCATGATTTGATTGTTGAATTCATATAATCTTTGATTTCAGGAAATTTTTTAAAATATGCATTTATAAAATCTAAAGCTTCCTGATTTGAAACTGAAATTTGTTTTGCTAATCCATATTGGGTTATTCCGTAAATAATTCCAAAGTTAATCGCTTTTGCTTTTCTTCTAAGATCTTCATTAACTTTATTAGATGGTAAATTAAAAACTTGGCTGGCTGTTAAACTATGAATATCTTCATTATTTTTAAATGCTTTTTTCAACTCTTTAACATCAGCCATGTCAGCAAGTATTCTCATTTCAATTTGATCATAGTCAGCAGAGATTAAAACATTTCCTTTTTCTGCAACAAAAGCCTTTCTAATTTCTTTTCCATCCTCAGATTTGATTGGAATATTTTGTAAATTAGGATCACTTGATGCCAATCTTCCTGTATTTGTGGCTGCTAATAAGAAAGACGTATGTACTCTTTTAGTTTTTGGACTTATATGATCTTGAAGTGCATCCGTATAAGTATTTTTTAATTTAGAAATCTGCCTCCATTCCAAAACTAAATTAGGAAATTTATGTCCTGAAAAAGCAAGATCCTCTAAAATTTTTGCATTTGTAGCTAGACTTCCTTTTTTAGTTTTTTTAAGTTTTGCAATTTTAAGATCGTTATAAATAATTTCTCCAAGCTGTTTTGGAGAACCAATATTAAATTCTTTGCCTGCTAAAGCAAATATATCTTTTTCTATTTTTTTTAATTTATTTTCAAACTTTGTTGATAATTTTTTAAGTTGATTGGCGTCTACTTTAATTCCATTAAATTCTAGTTTTGCTAATAATTTAACCATAGGTTTTTCGAAATATTCATAAATTTTATTTAATTTTTCTTTATCAAGCCTTTCTTTTAAATTTTCATATAGTCTCAATGTTATGTCTGCATCTTCTGCTGCATACTCTGTTGCTTTTACAATATCTATATCTGAAAAATTTAATTTATTTTTTCCAGTTCCTACAAGTTCTTTGAATGTTATTGTCTTGTGGCCTAAGTGAATCTCAGACAGGAGATCCATGTTATGACGATTATTTCCTGCATCCAAGGTATAAGAAATCAACATCGTGTCTTCGATTGGATTAATTTCAATTCCATTTTGTTTTAAAATAATAAAATCAAATTTAATATTCTGGCCAACTTTTTTTATACTCGGATCTTCTAAAAGTGACTTAATTTTTTTTAAAACAAGATCCTTTTTCAAACTTTTTTTTTTATGAGCCAGTGGTATATAACATGCTTTATTTTGCTCATAACAAAATGAAATACCAACTAGTTCTGCTTCTAAAGGATTTAAAGATGATGTTTCTGTATCGACAGAGATAACTGTTTTTTCTTCTAAAATTTTTATCCATTTATCTAAACTCTTCTCATCTAAAATACAGTCATAGTTTTTAACATTAACAGTATTAATATTTTTTTTTTTAGCTTGGTTAGATTGGCTCGAACTTAAAATTGAGCTTTCACCATAAAAATTAATAGCTTGGCTTAATAATCTAATAAATTCCATTTCTCGGAAAAAATCAAAAAGCCTATTTTTATCTACTTCCTTCATGATAAAGCTATCAGGTATATCCTTTACAGGTACATCGTCTTTTAAAGTAACTAATTGTCTGCTCAACAGAGCTTTGTCTTTACTTGCTAAAAGAGTTTCTCTTCGTTTTGTTTGAGGAATTTTTTCAATATTTTTTAATAAATTATCAAGAGTTTGATATTTATTAATAAGTTCTGCTGCTGTTTTTATCCCTATACCAGGGACACCAGGTATATTATCTGAAGAATCCCCTGCTAAGGATTGGACATCAACGACTTGATTAGGCTTTACACCAAATTTCTCAAATACTTCTTTCTCTCCTAAAACTTTATTTTTCATAGGATCATAAAGTCTTATTTTATTTGAAACCAATTGCATTAAGTCTTTGTCTGAAGAAATTACAGTTACTTTGGCTCCAGCGTTTATAATTTGTTTTGCATAGGTCGCTATAAGATCATCAGCTTCATAATTAATTAATTCA
>SYDM01000078.1 GCA_005801485.1 Rickettsiales bacterium | reverse complement strand
TCATATTTTTTGAGCTAAAAGAAAGCCACATGGTGGTAGTATTTCCAGAGCTTTGTTTAAAAACTTGAGGAGCATCTGCACTTTCAGGTAAATTATCTAATACACGGGATACAGCAGTTCTCACATCGTTTGTAACATCATCGAGATCAAAACCTGTCTCAAAAGTAAGTGTGATTGAACTTCTTTCATCTTCACTTGTTGAGCTGATACTTTCAAGTCCCGGTGTACCACCAATATAATCTTCAAGTTTTTGAGTTATTTGTGTATCTATAATTTCAGCCGAAGCACCTTTGTAGTCTGTTTGAACAGTGACTACAGGAGGCTGAATGTCCGGCAGCTCATCAGTAGGAATATCTTTAAAGACAACCAGCCCAAAGATAACTAGAATTAAACTCATAACAGATGCTACTACTGGCCTTTTAATAGATAGATCTGTTAGGAACATGTTTATTTCTTCTCGTAATTTGTATTTTTTTGACCTGGCTCAATTATTTTAATTTTTCCTTTATCTCTTACTTTTGTCACACCTTCGGTTACGATTTCTTCACCTACAGCTAAATTTTCTTTTATTGAAACTTTTCCAAAATTTCGTTTACCTATGATAACATTTCTTTTTTCAACCATCTCTTTATTTTTAACCACATAAATAAAAGCAGTGGTTCCTTGAATGGTTAAAGCGCTTTCAGGTACACCTACCTCGTTGTTTTCATTATAAATAATTTTTACAGTCAAAAGTTGACCTGGAATAATTTCTGAGTTTTTATTTTCGACAGTAACGCGCGCGAGTATTGATCTTGTTGAAGGGTCTACTCTAGAACTAACAGAAGTTATTTTTCCATTAAATATATTGGTAAAAGCGCTAGTGTTTATTTCTGCATTTAAACCATTTTTTAATATACTAATATAATTTTCAGGAATTTTAATGTCGATTACTATTTTACTGATATCATCTAGTGTAATAATTATACTATCAGTACCTAAAACACCCTGAGCAATCTCTCTTTTGCCAAGATTTCCATTAAAATCTGCAACTATTTTTTGACCATTTTTTAGTTCAACTATAGTTTCGTTTTGTTTAATAAATCTGCCGTCAATGTTGGGATCAGAAACTAATTCATCTTTTTTAACACGGTAAGTTTTAGAATTTAATGCTATTGCTGTTCCAAAAGTTTCAATGCTTTCATAAAAATTAGATTTTTCAACAATTTGAGTAAAGACTCCCGGATCTTGTCGTACGCTGAATTTTTTTTGGAAATATTGTCCAACAAAATATCTTGCTGCAATTATAATAAAAATAATTATAAAAAAAGCAAAAACAAATACTAATAATTTTTTTTGAGATTTTATCATTTATTATGACCCATATTCTGCCCAAGAACCATCATATATGATGGGATTTTTATCACTTATTAATTTATTAGCTAGAGCCAAAACACAAGCTGTGACACCTGACCCACATGTAAATATTTGATGTTTTTCATTAGCCACTCCTGCGCCCTGAAAAATTTTTAAAATTTCTTCTTTGGATTTAAAGGTATGATCTTTTTTGTTAATACAGTCTACGAAAGGAATATTTTTAGAATTTTTAATATTTCCACTTTTTAACCCAGGTCTTGGTTCAGGCTCCAAACCTAAAAATCTATTTTTTCCTCTAGCATCAATTAAATCAAAAACTTGGAAGTCTATATTTTCATTTATTTGATTTTTATTTTTAACCATAAAATTTTTTTCTTCAACGTGATAATCAGATTTTTTAAATGATGTTATTTTTTTAACAATTTTTTTATTTTCAATATTCCATTTTTTAAAACCTCCATCTAAAACTGAAATTTTATTCGGGTTATGTCCAAAATAAATAAACATATACCAACATCTGCAAGCACTTATAACATCTGAGTTATCATAAACTATAATCTGATCTTCATTCTTAATTCCAAAATTTGAGATAATATTTTGCCATTTTTTTTTATTGGGCAACATGTGAGGTAAAGATGAACTTTCATCTGAATTTTTATCTAAATCAAAAAATTGAGCTTCTTCAATATGACCTTCTAAAAATTCATTATAAGCATGCCTGTTACTGCTTGGCATATGCCAGCTAGCATCAAGAATTTTTACATCAGTTAGGTTTTTTTCAAGCCAATCAGTAGTCACTAAAGTCATCAGTGACCTTTCTTCATAATATATTTTTGATGATATTCTTCTGCTTTACAATAATTTTTAAGTTGAGATATATTTGTTTCAATTTTTGTACTTAACTTTTCGCCAAATATTTTTTTATATTTTTCAGCTATTTTTTTTTGTACTTCATTTTCATAAAAAATTTCACTTCTATATTGAGTTCCAACGTCAGGATACTGCATATCTTTCTGTGTGGGGTCGTGAATATTAAAAAAATATTCTAATATTTTTTCGAATGAAATTAGCTTTTCATCATAAGTTAATTTTACTGTTTCCGCATGTCCTGTATTACCAACACAAACTTCTTCGTAAGTTACTTCTTTATTTTTACCTCCCGCATAGCCAACTTCAGTTTCAACAACACCTTGTATTTTTCTGAATAATTCTTCAGGCTTCCAAAAGCACCCGAGTGCTAAGTAACATTTTTGCATAATGATTTTAATATGTTAAAAAAGACAAAGGATATTCAATTGCTTACAAAAAATCAAATCGGTGTTTTATATATGGTCGCGAGCGTTATGTGTTTTGCGGTTATGGATTTGTGTGTCAAATGGCTTAACTATTATCCTTTTGGGGAAGTTTTTTTTGCAAGATTCTTTTTTGGACTAATTCCAATATTATTAATTATCCCAAGAGACAGATGGTCAGATTTTTATAAGACATCACGACCAGGCCTTCATGCATTTAGAGCAATTTCAGGGACTATAGGATTTATTTGTATTTTTTTTGGTCTAAGAAATTTACCGTTAGCAGATGTAGTTTCTTTAACTTTTGGTGGACCTATTTTTGTAACTATAGCATCAATTATATTTTTATCCGAAAAGGTTGGTATTAAACGTTGGTCGGCAGTTTTCATTGGATTTATTGGTATGCTTTTAATAGTCAAGCCAGCGTTCAAAGAGCTAAATTATTATTATTTATCTCCATTGTTATTTTGCATTTTTTTTTCTGGTGTTGCTATTAGCGTAAGAGCTTTATCTAAAACTGAACCAAATTACAGAATAGCATTTTATTTTACAGCTCTTTGCACACTGTTGGGTCTTTTTACAATTCCTTATGGCTGGGTAATGCCAACAAAATTTGATTTATTTTTATTTGTGATCATGGGGCTTTGTGGGAGTATAGCTAATTTGCTTTTAACCCAAAGTTACAGGTTAGCAGAGGCATCTTTAGTTACTCCTATTAAATACTTAAGTTTAGTTTTTGCAATTTTTTTTGGATTAATCATTTGGGGAGAAGTTCCAAAACCATTAATGCTTGCAGGATCTAGCTTATTAGTTTTGAGTTCTTTAATAATTTTTATAAGAGAAAAAAAATTAAAGAAAGAGATTGTTAATTTAAGAATATGAAAAAACCACCTGTTTATTGGAACCAAGCTAAGGCTTACCTATCAAAGAAAGATAAAGTTTTGAAAAACTTAATTTTAAATTATAAAACAGGGCATTTAGTTACTCGAAATGATGTTTTTTTTTCCTTATGTAAAAGCATTATAGGGCAGCAAATCAGTGTGGCAGCAGCTAATTCGGTTTTTTTAAAGTTTAAAGAAAAATGTAAAGGACAAATAAATCCAAGGACTATTAATACTTTAAGTGCCCAAAGTCTTAAACAATGTGGCTTAAGTAGACAAAAAGTTAGAGGTATTAAAAATCTAGCTAAAAGATATTTAAATAAAAGTTTTAATCCTAACTTAATAAAAAAGATGAGTGATGAGCAGGCGATAGAGTATTTATCTGAGCTTAGACAAATTGGTAGATGGTCAGCAGAGATGATTTTACTTTTTACTTTTAACAGACCTAATATTTGGCCTGTTCAAGATATTGGTCTACTAAGAGCAGTCTCAAATAATTATAAAAAAAAATACTTTCCACCAAAATTATTTGTCAATAAGCTTTATAAGAAGTTCACACCCTATTGTTCTGTAGCCACATGGTATTTATGGAGATCAATTGATAATGAACCTATTCAATATTAAATCCTTCTACAATCTGCAGGTTTCTTCTAGTTGTTTGTTTAGCTAAATCCCAGGCCGCCTGATATTCTGATGAATTATAACATTTTTGCGCAGCTTTATAACTTGGAAATTCCCAAACAACTGTTCTAGGAAAGTTGTCACCTTCAAGTACCTCATATTTTCCACCTCGAACCAATGGTTTGCCCCCATGTTTGATAATCGTTTCAGTTGCGCTCTTGGCGTAATCTCCAAGATTATTTATGTTTTCAATTTTTTTATATAATGCTATCCAATATCCTTTGCTCATTTACAATACCTCCAAAAAGATTTAATAAATTCTATGACTAAGAGACTCATCATAGACTGGAAAGAATATAATCTAATAGTTGAAAAATTAGCAGTTAAAATTCATCAAAGTGGTTTTAAGCCAACGATGCTTATTGGTATAATGAGAGGCGGTGCACCTATCATTGACGTTCTAAGCAGAATTTTTAAACTTAAATGTGCATATTTAGCTGTAGAATCTTACTCTGGAACAGGCGTTGAAGATCAACAAGGAGAATTAGTTTTTTCAAGAGAAATGAGTTCAACTGTTCAAAATATGGGAGGCAGGTTGCTTCTATGTGATGATCTTTCAGACTCAGGCATTACACTAAATAAAAGTATAGACTGGTTGAAAAATTATCCTCCAATTAAAGATAATATCGAGTCTATAAAGACTGCTGTTCTTTGGAAAAAAGCAGCATCAACTTTCGAACCTGATTTTTGTGCAGAGCGATTAAAAGATAATCCTTGGATTGTTCAACCTTTTGAAAATTATGAAGAAGTAAGAATTGAAAACTTGTTGAAGAAACATAAAAAATAAGGGCCAGTTTTCACCAGCCCTTATAATTTAATTTTTAAGAAACATAAAAATTAAGTGCTCCTGCAATAGCGATAATCCATATCCCAAATGAAGTAGAACCAAATTTTCCAGTAAAAATTTTAATTAACGCATAAGAAATAAAAGCTAGAGCAATTCCATTACTAATACTGTAAGTAAGTGGCATAGCTATCATGGCTAGTACAGCAGGACCTGACTCAGCTATATCATCCCATTCAATATCTGTAATATTTCTTACAAATAAAATAGCAACATATAGTAATGCAGCTCCATCAATTTGTTTAGGTAAGCTTGTTGCAAGAGGAGATAAAAACAAACATGCTAAGAATAAAACTCCAATAACAATTGAAGTCATACCTGTTCGTCCACCCACTTTGACACCAGCACCTGACTCAACATAGCTTGTAACCGTTGTAGTTCCCATTAAAGCACCACCAACTGTAGCAACAGCGTCAGATAACATTGCTTTTCCTACATTTTCAATTTTGCCATCTCTACCTACTTTTCCAGCAACGTTTGCTACAGAAGTTAAAGTACCTGCTGTATCAAAAAAATCTACAAACAATAAAGTAAATATAACTGTAGACATTGAGGCCGTAAAAGCAGCACTTAGATCAAAGTCAAATAGATAGCTCATAGATGGGGGAGCACTTGCTATACCATTAAATTTAGCTAATCCACTTGCCCACGCAATGATGCTAAATATTATTATTCCAATAATAATATTTCCTTTAATATTTAATTTTTCTAAAACAATCATGGTTACAAAAGCAAGACAACCTAGAAGTACTAAAGGATCTTTTAAATTACCAATCTTAACTAAAGTTACAGGGTGACCAGCAACCACACCCATAATTTCAAGCCCAATAATTGCTAAAAATAATCCTATTCCAGCTCCAATTCCTAGTTTTAAACTTTTAGGAATAGAATTAATCAACCATGCTCTTAAAGGTGTTAATGATATTATTAAAAATAATATTCCAGCAACTAATGTAGCACCCAAAGCTTGTTGAGGCGTGTAATCCATTTCGCCAACAACAACAAAAGCTACGAAAGCATTAACCCCCATGCCCGGCGCAAGACCTATCGGCCAAGTTTTTCCGTAAAAGCCCATAACGAAACAAGCTAGTGCGGTCGCGCAGATAGTAGCTGTAAATACAGCACCAAAATCAAAAAAACCTTTTTCAGGCCCAGCGAATTCGCCAGACAATATAAAAGGATTTAAAAACATAATGTAGGCCATTGTTAAAAAAGTTGTAACACCGGCCATCACTTCAGTTTTATACGTCGTTTTATTTCTTTTATAATCGAAATATTTGTCAAACATATAGAATCTCCTTGTTGCCCTTAAATATCGTAATTTAATTCCAAAATCCTTTGTAATAGCTCATAGTATAAGTAAAAGAGCATCTTTCTGTTCATAACATTGCATGATATTCTACACTTAGTTGAAAATGATAAAAAATTGTAAATTTTTATTTATAAGTTTATTTTTATTCTGCTTAGTTGGTTGTCAAATCATAAGCACAAAAGCAGATAAAGCCACTCAAAAAGAAGAGCAGGAGCTTGGAAAATGGATTGGAAAAACTGAGAAAGAATTAATTTCTTTTTTAGGAAAACCCGAAAGAATTGATTTTGAAAATTCTGGAAATAGAAATTATGTATATATTAGTGAAAAGTTAACAATTAAGTGTGAAAGAAAATTTGAGATTGATCCAAAAAATAAAGTACTAGGCTTTAGCAGTAAAAACTGTTTTTAAGTATGTCAATCTTAGAATCTAAGAGTCGACTTATAGACTATTTCATAAAAGGGATAAAAAAAGAAAATCAATTACTTATCGGTGTTGAGCATGAAAAATTTTTGTTTTTCGGAAAAGAAAAAAAAAGAGTTAATTATGAGCAAATTAAAAAAATTTTTAAAAATCTCGAAGTTTTCGGTTGGAAACCAACATATGAAAAAGAAAATATAATTGGACTTAAAAGAGGTAAGCAACAAATAACAACTGAGCCAGGACTACAATATGAGCTTTCAGGAGCTCCGTTAAAAAATATTCATTTAGTTTGCAGCGAAAGTTCAAAACACTTTTATGAAGTAAACGAAGCTTCAAAAGACTTAGATATCAGCACAGCGTCGATAGGATTTGATCCATTTAACCCTTTAAATAAAGTCCCTCAAAACCCTAAAGAGCGTTATCGAATTATGACCAAAGAGATGCCAAAAGGTGGAGAGTTAAGTTTGGAAATGATGTACCAGACGTCAGGCATT
>SYDM01000077.1 GCA_005801485.1 Rickettsiales bacterium | reverse complement strand
CTTAGCTTAAATATAGTGGTTTAATCAATTTATTTTCCAACAAATTATTTTCTATTAATATATCTACATTTTTAAGGTTAAATTTAGAAATAAAGACTTTTTTATTATTTGCATAATTAATAAAATTATCATCTTTTATTTCTTTTGAAATAACTATCAAACAATTTTTTTTCTTCAAATTGCTAAATTCTAATTTTTTAGGTGATGCAAAATTATAATTTTTGCTGATTTTTCTCTCTGAAAAATAATAAAAATTATTTGTTTTAATTATAGAAACAATATTATTATTTTTAAGATAAGGTGCCGCATTTAATATAAAATCATTGTAACCATAGAGATTCAATTTTTTTACTAGCTGAATACCTTTAGCAGCAGCCAGAGCAATTCTAATTCCCGAAAAACTACCAGGACCAAGATTTACTATAATTGAAAACTTTTGATCTATTTTAACTTTATGTTTTTTAATAAAATCTAAAATAACTATTGATAAAGCTTCATACTTAATAATATTAGTTTGTAATTTTTTTAAAAAAAACTTATTATTAATTTTTAATGCAATCAAATCACTTTGACCTGTGCAACTAATTATTAAAAAATCCTTGATCATTGTCTTATTGTTCTTGTTGATTCCAAGCCAACTATTATCTATGTCTGATAATATAGAGGATAAAGGGATTATTGTCCTTATGTATCATCGTTTTAATGAAAATAAATATCCTTCTACAAATATAAAACTAGCTGATTTTGTTGAACAGATAAATTTAATAAAAAAAAACCAATTTAAATTTGTAAATCCAAATGATTTTGACAACAATCTTTTAAACGAAAAAAATACAAAAAAGATTTTAATAACTGTGGATGATGGTTTTAAATCATTTTATGATCATGCTTGGCCAATATTAAAAAAAGAAGAAATTCCTTTTATAATTTTTATAAATACCCGTGAAGTTGGAACGCGCGGTTATATGAACTGGGATCAAATTAAAGAAATTGCTAAAGAACAATTTGTTCATATAGGGAATCATGGCTACTCACATGAATATTTAGTCGATATGAAAAGTGATGAAATTATGAACGATATAAACAGAGCAACAGCTGACTTTAAAAATAATATAGGGTATAATTCATCTTTTTTTTCATATCCATTTGGTGAGTACAGTAATAATTTAAAAGCTATTGTTAAAAATTTAGGATTTAAATATGCATTTGGTCAACATTCAGGTGTAGTTGATGAAACAAAAGACTTCTATGAATTACCAAGATTTCCTATCAATGAAAACTATGGAAAAATTGAAAGATTTGAAACAATACTTAAAACTATTCCATTAAAATATAAATCCATAATCCCGGAAGAAAGATATCTTCAAGATGCAAATAACCCGCCAAAGATTGTTGTTGAATTTTTTGAAGACTTAAAAAATATAAAATTATTAAACTGCTTTTCAAATGAATTGGACGAGTGGAGAACATCTCAACTTGAATTTTTAGATAATAACAAAATTAGAATTAGACTTATTGGTAAATTTACGACAGAAAGAGGAAGAGTGAATTGTTCACTTAAAGAAAGTGATGGGTCTTGGAGGTGGCTAGGTATGCAATTTACAATAGTTGATATTAAAAACTAAATTTTTAAATCTTTTTTCTCTTTTAGATCATCTATCGTTACGGTTTCAAGTTCATCTAAATCATTTTGCTCAATAATTTGAAGCAATATTTTTGTATATTCTTTTCCTGTTTCAGCATAATTTTCAAGTGTATGAACAAGGTCTACGCCATTTAATAATTTATTTTGAATTCTTAATTCAGCTCTTTTTTCTCGAAAATTTTTATAGCCAGAGTGAATATTCAAATTAGCAATATAAGCTTTAACTGAAGCACGTAATATAGGAAACTTAAGAACTTGATGATTTTCATAATCATTTTTATAAAGGGGCTCAATACCATCTCCCTTCCAAGTCCACTGTCCATATATAGCATTTCCTTCTAAAGCAAATCTGGAAGTGCCCCATCCACTTTCTTTTGCTGCCTGAGCAAGAGCAATGGAGACTGGAACAACATCCATCTTTTCTATTAATTCATTAATATTTGCTTGTGATACTTTATACTCTAGGTACTTTTTGTTTAACCAGTCTCGATTTTCTTTTAATTTATTCTGTTTCAATATTTCAAATAAGTATTTTCTATCTTTTTCAATTTTTGAATTCTCAGCAACAACTAAAGGCAAAATAATCTGTAAAAAGGTTTCTTTCTTTTTTTTAGCACCTCTAATTGTGTCTAAATCATTTGGTAATCTTGTAAAATATATAGGTTTAACAAGCTTAGAGTCTCTTACAAAGTCTAAATTATAATCATAATCTTCAAATAAATTTAATACAGTCAACACATTCAATTTATAATCGTCTTCAAGTTTATTTAATGTATCCTTTTCTATATTTTCTTCAGGTTTTTTTACTATTGTTTCTGGTAACTGATTTCTAGAATCTTTAGAGATATCAAAATTTTTATCATTATTTCTATCAGATTTTATTTCTAACGAAATTTTAAAAGAATCTAGGGTAGAAATATATTCTTTTAAATAGAAACCACCAAAAACAAACAACAGTAAAAATGATACGTATACACTTCTTAAGATATATTTATTAATATTTTCTTCATTAACCTTAAAATAGTAAACATTATTTAAGCCCTCAACGCTAATTTTAGTAAGCGTTTTAAAAAAAGTAGAAATACTAGCAAATATAAATATTAAAATATTTTTAATTAAATCAAATTTTTTTTTTATATTTTTATCTAAATTGATATTAATTGGTAAGGTTTTTTTTAAGAAATTATAGGTAGGTTCATAAATTTCATTGATTATTATGTGAGAAATATATCCTCGCCTCGAGGGTATAGGAACATTGTTTTTTAAAAGTTCTAATTCTATTTCATAAGTAGTAAATTTTTTACTTTTATTAAAGACTTCTGCAATTTTATAAATACTTGCTAATTCAGTTAATTTTTGTCTAT
>SYDM01000076.1 GCA_005801485.1 Rickettsiales bacterium | reverse complement strand
TTTATTTCAAGAGAAGCAAACAAACCGATTAACACAGACAAAAGTCCACCGATAACTGAAAAAAAGACCATTTGCATTGGACTGTTGGATAAATTTCTAGCCATGGCTGCTGGCACAATTAACATCCCCGTTATTAATAAAAGTCCAACCATCTTAATTGAAATTGCAATGATCGCTGCCATTAATATTGTAAATATAGCGTTGGCTTTTTCAGGGTTCATACCTTCGGCTGCAGCTAAGTCATAATTAATGGTGGAGGCAAACAATGATTTCCATATTAGTTTTAAAATTAAAATGATCGCTAAACCACCGACCCATATGACTATTAAGTCAACTTTGGTTACTGAAAGTATATCGCCAAACAATAAACCCATAATATCAAATCTTATAAAAGACAAAAAACCCAAGACCACTAAGCCAAGTGCTAAAGATGAGTGAGCTAATAAACCTAAAAGTGCGTCTCCTGCTAAATTAGTAGTTTTTTGAAGTCTTAATAATATTAAGGCGACAATGGATGAAACTATAAACACAGCAAGAGAAATATTCATGTCAATGGCTAGAGAAATCGTCACCCCCAGTAAAGCGGCATGGGCTAAGGTATCACCAAAAAAAGATAAGCGTCGCCAAATGACAAAACAACCCAGCGGACCTGTGACTAAGGCAACTCCTAAACCTGCAATCAATGCTCTAAAAAAAAAATCGTCTAACATTTTAGTTTATTTTTTCTTTAATGCTTCCATCCGTTGAATGATCATGATCATGATTATGTTTATAAAGAGATAAAATTTGAGATGCATGGTCTCCAAATAATTTTTGATACTCTTTATCTTGAGCTACATTAACCGGCGTACCTGAACAACAAACGTGCCCATTAAGGCAGATTACAAAATCAGTTGAGGACATAACCATATGCAAATCATGAGAAATTAATAAAATTCCACATCCCAATGTTACAGATATTTTTTTAATTAATTCATATAAAGCTGCTTCCCCTGTAAAATCCACGCCTTGAACTGGCTCATCTAATACTAAAAGATCTGGTTTTTTTGCAATAGCTCTTGCAAGTAGCACCCTTTGCAATTCTCCTCCTGATAATTTGCTCAAACTATTATTCTTTAAGTGTTCAGCTCCAGTTAATTTTAAAGCTTCCTCTATTTCATTATTTTCTAAATGTTGCGTTAACACCATAAAATCAACAACTCGAACAGGCAAAGACCAGTCTATTGAAATTTTTTGAGGCACATAGGAAATTTTTTTAGTAAATCTTTCAACACTACCGTGAATATCTTTATAAATTCCTAATGCAATATTAACAGTGGTTGTTTTGCCTGATCCATTAGGACCTATAAGCGTAACGATATTACCTTTGTATATTTCAAAGCTAACATCTTTAACTAACCATTTATTATTTTTAAAAATTCCAGCATTTTTTATTTTTACAAGAATTTCTTTTTTTTTAGGATCCATATTTAAATTTATAGTTGACTTATATTATTTAACATTTATAAGATGTTATATTATAACAATTAACAATCTCTAATAAAAATTATGCAAATTTTAAAAAAATTAAGTCTACTTATCTCTTTTATTACAGTTTTTTCATTTATGACTACTGCTCAAGCTGAAATTAAAGTGGTCACTTCGATTAAACCCGTTCATTCATTGGTTAGTCTTGTTATGGATGGGGTTGGCAAACCTGTTCTCATTGTAACCGGAAATGACTCCCCTCATACGTTTCAGTTTAAACCAGCGAATGCAAAAATGATCCAGGATGCAGATATAATTTTTTGGATAGGTAAAGATTTAGAAACTTTTTTAGAAAAACCTCTTAAAACAATTGGTCAAAAAGCTAAAATAACTACTTTTTTAGAAAGCAAGGAAATTAAAAAGTTAAAATATAGAGAAAATAATATTTTTGAAAATAAAGAGCATGATGACCATGATAATCACGGTAAAAAAAAAGATGCTCATAGTAAAAAGGATGAGCATGACTCTGATGGGCATGGAGAATTTGATGCTCATATTTGGACAGATCCAGCAAATGCAAAAATAATGGTTGAGATAATTACAAAACAATTATCGGAGTTAGACAGTAAAAATAAATCTATTTATGAAAGTAATGGAAAAAAAACTTTAGCTGAATTAGACGCTTTAATTAAGGATATTAGTAAAGACACTAATAAAAAAGCAAGTTTTATTGTATTTCATGATGCTTACCAATATTTTGAAAAAAGATTTGAAGTTAAAACTGCGGGCGCATTATCCATTAACCCAGAAGTTTTGCCAGGAGCAAAGCAATTAACAAGTATAAGACAGGAAATAAAAACAAAAAAAATTAATTGTATTTTTTCAGAACCACAATTTAATCCTGGGATGTCAAAAGCAATAGCTCAAGATACAGGGATTAAAACTTTTGTGATGGACCCATTGGGCGCAAATTTAAATGATGGAAAAGATTTATATTTCAAACTTATTAGAAATATTTCAGCCTCAATTAATAAATGTTAATCAAAAAAAGGCAACAAATCAAAGATAACTAGTTTAAATTATTCTTGCGTTTATAAGCATAATTTTTTATTTTAAGTAATGAAAAAAATAAAAACTTACTTCATAAGTATTATTTTCTCATTCTATCCATTAGAAATTTTTAGCAAAGAAATTGTAGATAAAAAAATTATCCTGGAACGTATTGAAGAACTTGGAAAATTCAAAGAGCCATCAAGGTATCCAGAAACTCTCGAAAAAAAATTAACCCTAGGTTGTTCAGCATTTTCTTGTGCTGGAGACACGGCTACTAAAGAAATGTCTTTAATATTTGGAAGAGATCCTGATTATAATTTGCGACATCCAGGAAATGTTTTGTACGGTATAGCTTTGTTTGAGATATTTTATCAAAATAAGTTAAAAGATGATGAAAAAAAAATTAAACAATTTATAGAAACCTTTGATGATAAAAAAAAATATAAAGATGAGATTGTAGCTTTATTAAAATTAAATGATTCAAGAAAAAAAATGAGAGCCACTTTGGGGATAGACCTAAATACAGAAATTGAAGAAGTAATTGAAAATTTCTGGGTAATGGGTGATTTTTTAGAAGCAGGAAAAATTAATAAACAATATGTAGATATAGAACTTAAAAAAAGAGAAAAATTATTAACAAAATATCAAGAAAAACTTAATTCTTTTAAAAATGATTTGAGTAAAGTTAAGGATGAAAAGCTTTATAAACAAATATCAGAAAAAAAAGATACGCCTATAAATGATCTTTTAAAAAAAGATTTAGATAAAAAATACGAAGAATTTAATAAAGAGAGTAAAAAATTTGTGTCAAAGTTTACTTCCTTACGACAAGCAAAAAATATCAAAGCCAAAAATATAGATCAAGCGGTCAAAGAAATTAACAAGGTTATAAGTTTTGTTGAAGAAAAATATAACAAAGAAAACGATGAAACAATTTTGTTAGCTCTTAATTATTTGAACAAGACAATAACTAACATAATAAATGTAGTTCCTAAAGATTACACATCCGACTTATCCAAAGTAGATATTAGTAAATTAGGAAAAACTGCAGATAAAGTAATTGTTGAAGTAAGTAAAAAAGCTGAAATTAAAAAAAATAATGATTTAAATCTTTTCATTCAAGATTTAGCAAATCTTAATAAAAATGGGCTAAATGTTTTTGAAATTGATAGAAAGATTAAAAATTTGGACGTAAAAGCTTTGGATTTTAAAAGTATTTCTGAAACTGTCAAAATTTCTGAAATAGATAGAATTGAAACCACACCTTCTCAAAAAGATTTAAGAAATAAAAAAATAAATTCTACAAAAGAATATATGAGTAAATTAGGCTTTAGTAAAAACGAAATAAATAAAGAAATTGATAATATTCAATCCTTAAATCTTGATAACAAAGATAACCAAGAAATTTTAATCGCAAGAAAAATGTTGATCAGCGGAGCTGGCGATAAAGAAATAAAAAAAGAAATTGATACTTGGAATACGATAAAAGTAAATACTTTAAATGATGAAGCTTATTTTACAGCATTGAATATGTTAGCTAGAGGAATTAGTACTCCAACAATCAAAGAAAAAGTTGAGAAAATAAATGCCGTAGAAACCCTAAGAGAAGTAGATAAGTTAATGGCTCAAGTTGAAGATAAAATTAAAAATTCAAATATTACCGAAACTATTGCGCAGAAAACTAAAGTGGACTCTAATAAAGAAGAAATAGATGACGATACTTTAATTTTTGCTCAAGCAGGCAAAAAAGATTTTTCAGATTCTTTTACATCAAAGAATGATCAATTATTTTACTCACAATTTTTACCAGAGAAGACAGATCAAAAAATAGTAGATATTGCAGAGAAAACAGAGAGAATTTATAGGCAATATGAGCTCCCTCTTAACATTATATCCGTTATAATAGCTCCTACTCCTTACAGTGTATTTAAATTAACAAAAAATATCATTGACGTTGCTCAAATTAAAAACGCAAGAGTTTTGACAGTTTCAACTTTTGGTGCTGATGGTAATAATTTAACCAAAGATGAATATATTGACCCAATAATTTTGGCAAGAACCGCAAAAGTTTTAAAAACTATACAAACTAAAAATATTGAGTCAAAATCTTTAACAAAGCAATTTAGTTATAGTATTGTTTTAATTGCAGCTAACACAGAAAAACTTGAACCGCCAACACAGGATAACGGCAATCAAATTCGAGAAGTTTGTGTGAAGGGTGACTGCTTCACTCGGCCTACTCAAATACAACCTCAAGAAAAACTACCGTCCAATGCTATTATGCCAATGGCAGGTTTATTTTCAAAAACTAATGATGCTAAAACAATTGAAAAATTTGAACAATTAATTAGTGATAAAAAAATT